>MGWJ01000053.1 GCA_001800945.1 Flavobacteria bacterium RIFCSPLOWO2_12_FULL_31_7 | reverse complement strand
ATCAACTTCGTTGGTTCTGACTTGGGTAACAACGCATGGCCCAGCTTCAATAACAGTACATGGAATGTTTTTTCCATTCTCGTCAAAGATGCTAGTCATACCGATTTTTCTTCCGATTAACCCAGACATAAATACATATTAATTAATTAAACATTGATTTTCAGCACACTTGCTGAATTTTTTCAAGGGTGCAAATATATAAATATTTTATTGTTCTCAAAAATAAATGTTAACTTATTTTCAAAAACAACAAAAATGATATATTTTTTCTCTTGAAGATATAAAAAAACCGAGTAGTATTTCAACTCGGTTTTTATTTATTATGAAATAAAGTTATACTTTAATTTCTACTTCTACACCACTTGGTAATTCTAATTTCATTAACGCATCAATCGTTTTTGAAGAAGAACTATAAATATCTAAAAGTCTTTTGTATGACATTAATTCAAACTGCTCTCTAGATTTTTTGTTTACGTGTGGAGAACGTAATACTGTAAAAATTCTTTTGTGAGTTGGTAATGGAATTGGACCAGTTACAACAGCACCTGTACTTTTTACAGTTTTTACAATCTTTTCAGCAGACTTGTCTACCAACATGTGATCGTAAGATTTCAATTTTATTCTGATTTTTTGACTCATTTTCTTAAGAATTAAGCGTTACCTTTTGCTTTTTTAATTACCGCTTCCGATATGTTAGAAGGCGTTTCAGCATAGTGTGAGAACTCCATTGTTGAAGTAGCTCTACCTGAAGATAATGTTCTTAATGTAGTTACATAACCGAACATTTCAGATAATGGCACATCTGCCTTGATAGTTTTAGCTCCATTTCTGTCACCCATGTCATTCACCTGACCTCTACGACGGTTAATATCACCAACGATATCTCCCATGTTTTCTTCTGGTGTAATAACCTCCATTTTCATGATAGGCTCTAAAACGATTGCTCCAGCAGCTTTCGCTACTTCTCTATAACCCATTCTTGCAGCTAATTCGAAAGAAAGAGCATCAGAATCCACCGGATGGAAAGATCCATCCAATAAAGTTACTTTTAAACTATCAACTTGATAACCAGCTAAAGGACCTGTTTTCATAGCTTCACGGAAACCTTTTTCAACAGAAGGGATATATTCTTTAGGAACGTTACCACCTTTTACTTCGTTAACAAACTGCAATCCTACAGGAACTTTACCATCCACTTCATCAGCAGGCTCTAATCTAAATACGATATCACCGAATTTACCACGACCTCCAGATTGTTTCTTGTAAGTTTCTCTATGTGTAGCTGATTTTGTAAAAGCTTCTTTGTATTCAACCTGAGGCTCACCTTGATTAACTTCAACTTTGAATTCACGCTTCATTCTATCAACAAGAATATCTAAGTGTAACTCACCCATTCCTGAAATAATAGTTTGACCTGAAGCCTCATCAGTTCTTACTGTAAATGTTGGATCTTCTTCAGCTAATTTAGCTAAAGCCATACCCATTTTATCAACGTCCGCTTTAGTTTTTGGTTCAATAGCGATACCAATTACTGGCGCAGGGAATTTCATTGACTCTAAAATAATTGGGTGTTTTTCATCACACAATGTATCTCCAGTTTTGATATCTTTAAAACCAACTGCCGCTCCAATATCTCCAGCCTCAATATATTCGATTGGATTTTGTTTATTAGCGTGCATTTGATAGATACGAGAAATTCTTTCTTTACTACCAGATCGAGTATTTAACACATATGAACCTGCATCTAAACGACCAGAATAAGCACGGAAGAAAGCTAAACGACCTACGAATGGGTCAGTAGCAATTTTAAATGCTAAAGCTGCGAACGGCTCTTTTACATCTGGACGACGTAAGATTTTGGTTTGATCTTCTTCTAATAATTCAGCATCATCAGGATGAATTCCTTGAATACCTTCTTTATCCAATGGAGATGGCAAGTATTTACATACTGCATCTAACATAAATTGAACTCCTTTATTTTTGAAAGACGAACCTGCAATCATAGGAATGATAGCCATATCCATAGTAGCAGCTATCAACGCATTGTTGATTTCTTCTTCCGTAATAGAATCTGGATCTTCCATGTACTTATCAAGTAAGTTTTCATCATAATCAGCAACCGCTTCAATTAGAATATCTCTATATTCTTTTACTTCAGCAGCCATATCAGCTGGAATCTCAACAATATCAAAAGTTGCTCCTTGAGTAGCATCATGCCATACAATAGCTTGATTTTTTACTAAATCAACAACACCTTTAAAATCATTTTCCTCACCAATTGGCAATGTAATTGCCACTGCATTTGATTTCAACATATCTCTAACTTGTTGACAAACTGCCAAGAAGTTAGAACCTTGACGGTCCATTTTATTTACGAATCCCATTCTTGGAACTCTATATTGATCTGCTAATCTCCAGTTAGTTTCAGATTGAGGCTCAACACCATCAACCGCACTAAACAAGAAAACTAAACCATCCAATACACGTAAAGATCTATTTACCTCTACAGTAAAATCAACGTGCCCTGGAGTATCAATAATATTAAAGTGGTAAGCTTGCGAATTTGGCAATAACTTACCTTGCTCAGTTGGGAAATTCCATTCACAAGTTGTAGCAGCAGAAGTAATTGTAATACCTCTTTCTTGCTCTTGTGCCATCCAGTCCATTGTTGCAGCACCATCATGCACTTCACCAATTTTGTGTGATTTTCCTGTATAGAACAATATACGTTCTGTAGTTGTAGTTTTACCAGCATCAATGTGCGCAGCAATACCAATATTTCTCGTGAATTTTAAATCTCTAGCCATTTCTGTACGAATTAAAATCTAAAGTGAGAGAATGCTTTATTAGCATCTGCCATCTTGTGAGTATCCATTCTTTTCTTAACAGCAGCACCTTCTTCTTTGGCAGCTGCTAAAATCTCAGCTGCTAATTTACCAGCCATTGATTTTTCATTTCTTCTTCTAGTGTAAAGAATTAACCATTTAATTGCCATAGATACTTTTCTATCTGGGCGAATTTGCATTGGAATTTGAAATGTAGCTCCACCCACTCTTCGTGAACGAACTTCTACGTGAGGCATAACATTTGTTAATGCATCTTTCCAAATTTCTAATGCTGATTTCTCTGCATCTTGTTTTTTTGTCTCAACTATATCTAAAGCATCATAAAATACTTTAAAAGCAACTGATTTTTTACCATCCCACATTAAGTTGTTTACGAAACGTGTTACCAACTGATCGTTGAATTTTGGATCTGGCAAAAGAGGTCTTTTTTTGGCCTGTCTTTTTCTCATGTCTTTTCTTTAAAAGTGTTAAATAATTACTTTTTAGCTGCTTCTTTAGGGCGTTTTGTACCGTATTTAGATCTACGTTGTGTTCTGTCTTTAACACCTGCCGTGTCTAAAGCACCACGCACAATGTGGTATCTAACTCCTGGTAAATCTTTTACCCTTCCACCTCTAACTAATACTATCGAGTGCTCTTGTAAATTATGTCCCTCTCCAGGAATGTATGCATTTACTTCGTTTCCGTTTGTTAAACGAACTCTGGCAACCTTTCTCATTGCTGAGTTTGGTTTTTTAGGAGTTGTTGTGTAAACACGAGTACATACACCTCTTCTTTGAGGACATGAATCTAAAGCCGCCGATTTACTCTTCTTAGTTATTTTGGTTCTTCCTGTTCTAACTAACTGCTGAATTGTTGGCATAATTAAATTTTAATTAAACTTGTTTATTGTTACCTTATTTTAAGGGATGCAAAGGTAGAAAATATTTTCTATTATCCAAACGCTATTATATTTATTTTTAATTTTCTAACTTTTTGATAACCAAAATATTGAAAAACTGAAGTGTAAAAGAATATTTTACTATATAACAACAAAATAAATTCCAAAAAATTTGCGTTATATTTACCCTATGAAATATCTGCTTTTTTTACTTTTATTTTCACCTTACTTATATAGTCAGCAGTTTTATTTAAAAATTGAAGGAAATTCTTCAACTGAAAATAAAATCATTGACAGTATCGGGTACACAAAAACCCATAAGGAAATTAAGAACTTACTAGAAGCTCAAAATAATTTCAACCAGAATTTATTAAAAATTGGTTATTTGGAAAACGAATTACTCGAAACCAAAAAAACCAACGACAGTAGTTTTACATTCAAATACAATTTAGGAAATTTAACTCGAAACATCGAAATCAAAATCGACAGCTTATCTAATGAAGTTACAGAAGTTTTGAATATAAAATCTTCTGAAACGATTCTGCTTTCGAACCTTGAAAATTTTATAAATGAAAAACTGAGTATTCTAGAAAAAAAAGGTTTTGCTCAATCTAAAATCAAACTAGAGAATTTCAATAAAACCGAAAACAAACTACAAGCCCATCTAATAATCGAATTGAATCAAGTTAGAAAAATCAACAACTTAGTTTTTCAAGGTTACAACCAATTTCCAAATGGAATTAAAAAAGTATTTTTACGAAAATATCAATCGAAACCATTTAATAAAAGTGTTATTAAAAAAATTCATTCCGACTTCAACTCTTTACCATTTGTAACTCAAACTAAATATCCTGAAGTTTTACTTACAACAGACTCCACAAAAGTATATTTGTATTTAGAAAAAAGAAAGAATAATACTTTTGATGGATTCTTAGGCTTTGGAAACAATGAAGAAACTCAGAAACTGCAATTCAATGGCTATTTAGATTTAAATTTATACAACAATTTAAATTCAGGCGAACGTTTCAATTTGTATTGGAAAAACGACGGAAACAAACAAAGTACATTCAATATAAATTTAGATTTGGCATATATTTTCAAAAGTCCGATGGCGCTTAAATCGAATTTGAAAATTTTTAAACAAGACACCATTTTTCAAAACAGCAGTTTCGATTTTGATTTGGGCTATATGATTAATTATAACACTAAAGTATTTATTGGTTACAAAGACAATGTTTCCGAAGCCATTCAAAAAACACCTTCATCATTTGTAAAAGATTTAAAATCGACATTCACAACAACCACTTTCGAACATAAAAAAGTAGATTTTGACGATTCGTTATTTCCTGATAAATTCTCAGTTTTTACGAAATTCGGAATTGGAAACAGAACCGCAAGTTCCAAAAAAACCAATCAGTTTTTTGCACAATTTCAATTTCAACAGTTGCTCGAACTCAACAAAAAAAACTACATTCACTTAAAAAACGACACGTATTTTCTTCAAAGTAACGATTATTTCACCAATGAATTGTACCGATTTGGAGGCATTCAGTCCATCAGAGGATTTAATGAAAATAGTTTGCAAGGAAATGTTTTTAGCGGAATTTTTGCCGAATACCGCTATATCGCTTCACCTAATTTATATTTTTACAGCATTACCGATTTTGGCTATTTCCAAGACAAAGCTAATAACGCAAAAGACCAACTTTACGGTTTAGGTTTTGGATTTGGATTATTGAGCAACGGCGGATTATTTAATTTAGTTTATGCTAATGGAAACACTGGAAATCAAACTATAAAATTATCCAACTCTATCGTTCAAATTAGTTTCAAGACTTATTTTTAAAAGAGACAAGTAAAAAGTAAAAAGAGACAAGTAGATTTTATTTTTTACTTAACATGAATAGTATATCTTTGCAGCTATGAAAAACGACAATCAGATTTTTGGAATTAGAGCGATTATTGAAGCAATACATTCAGGCGCAGTTATAGATAAAGTATTTATTCAGAAAGAAGCTCAGGGCGACTTAATGAAAGATTTAATGAAAGCTATTAAAGCGAATAATGTCAACTTTAGTTATGTACCAGTTGAAAAACTGAATCGTTTTACTTCTTTAAATCATCAAGGTGCAGTGGCAACAATTTCGCCAATTGCTTTTCACGATTTAGACACATTAATTGAACAAACTTTAGAAAGTGGTAAAACTCCTTTATTTTTAGTTTTAGATCAATTATCAGATGCCAGAAATTTTGGTGCGATTATCAGAACAGCAGAATGTGTAGGTGTAAACGGAATTATTGTTCAAAAACAAGGTTCTGCTCCGGTAAATGGCGATACAGTAAAAACAAGTGCTGGTGCGGTTTTCAATATTCCAATTTGTAAAGTAGACCATATTAAAGATGCGGTTTTTCACTTACAAAGTTGCGACATCAAAACCGTTGCTGCAACAGAAAAAACAGAACATACTATTTACGATATCGACTTTAAAGTTCCTGTAGCCATTATTATGGGTAATGAAGAACGCGGTGTAAATCCGTCTGTATTAAAAGTGGTAGATGAAAAAGCAAAATTACCAATGTACGGAACCATTGAATCTTTAAATGTTTCTGTGGCTTGTGGTGCTTTTTTATATGAAGTAGTAAGACAGAGATTGCTTTAATTTTCAAATTGAAAACTACATAAAATGCAAATTAAGTTTTATTTTATTTTAGCATTCTTATTGAATCAATTTTCCTTTTCTCAAGAAATACTAGGAAACTATTGTTCAAACCCAACCAATAAAAACAATGTAAAAGTTAATAAAGCCTGTTTTGTTTTTAAATCTGACTTTACTTTTGAAGAATATTCAATAAACCACATCGTATCAGAAACAAAAGGAAAGTACGAAATCAAAAAGAAATTTTTAATTCTTTATTATGATGATGTTTCACTTCAAAATAAAAGTTATAAGTTTAAAATCATTAAAAACAAGAATGATATTTTAGTAATTAAGGGTTTAAATAATCCCGAAAAATATTATTTAATAAAAACCACTAATTTATTAATCACTTCATTTTCAAAAACTCATAAATCACTTTTACTGACGATTTAAAATACGAATCCACTTCCGTTTCTTCAAGAATCTCAGGTTTTGGAGGATTGATAAAATTCCCGTTTTCATCAAACTGTTTAAAGAAAGGTTTATCTGAAGGATCAAAATCTGGATGTTCCCAATCGTAAAAAATTGGTTTTTCAAATTGTGGCGTTTTGATGAAAATTCCCATTGTTAATCCTGTTACAAATCCAGCAAAATGTCCTTCCCATGAAACATTACCCTTCAACGTTTCAGCATTCGGAAACATATACCAAATAATTCCTCCATACAATAAAACA
>MGWJ01000052.1 GCA_001800945.1 Flavobacteria bacterium RIFCSPLOWO2_12_FULL_31_7 | reverse complement strand
AAAGTGTTCATTTTCAATTTGATTAAATTTTAAATTAAAATCTTATTAACAACTGTTAAAATCTAATAACAGTTATCTTTTGTATAAAACTAAGTTTCTAAAATTTGTTAATAACCATGTAAAAACTATTGATAAAAAAACAATAAACTCTAATAACTAAATTAGGATTTAAAGTTTGAGATTTTGATTACAATTTTTATTCAGACAACCAAAAAAAAGTTTTTATTTTCTTTCTTTAGTTATTAACATGTTTTGTTAAATTAAGTTTAACTGATTATCAAGCAATTGCGATTTTATATTAACAATGCACTTTTTTTGTTAAAATTTCTCAGAATTCTTACCTTAATGCTACTTTAATAATAATTACAAATTTACTTCTTGATACAGAGGATATTGATTATTTTTGTCAAACTTTATTAACTACACAACACACAATTATGACAATCTCAATTGGTAATGACCACGCGGGTCCAGACTACAAAAAAGCAATAATCCAATATTTAGAAAATAACAGTCACGAAGTTATTAACCATGGAACAGACACTTTTGAAAGTGTAGATTATCCTGACTTCGGACATGCAGTTGCCTATGATGTAGAAAGTAAAAAAGCACATTTAGGAATTGTAATTTGTGGTTCTGGAAATGGAATTGCGATGTCGGCTAACAAGCACCAAGATATTCGCGCCGCTTTATGTTGGACGAAAGAAATTGCAGAATTAGCCCGTCAGCATAATGATGCAAATGTAATTTCAATTCCAGCTCGTTATACTTCTATTCAACAAGCTGTTGAAATGGTTCATACTTTTTTAAACACCGAATTTGAAGGCGGAAGACACGCTAATAGAGTGCATAAAATTGCTTGTAAATAAATTATAATAGAAATTTCGCTCATTATAATTATGATGGGCGAAACTTATATCACTGGCAATTGCAATTTTTTTCTAATAGAATACATTCGAATAGCAGCTGTTACCAACACACAAACAATCATACTGACTTCGTGATTGATTTTAAAAAAATGCAAGGCTAAATACAACGCTCCTCCAATTAAACAAGCCGTAGCATAAAGTTCGCCAGGTTTTAATAAATTGGGTACCGAATTGCATAAAATATCAGCTAATAAACCACCAAAAGTTGCCGTAATAACTCCCATTATTAAAGCATATCCTTCCCCAATTCCAGCCTGAAGCGCCACTTGTAAACCTACAATGGTAAAAAAACCAATTCCAAATGCATCAGTTATAAAAAGTAATTTTTTAATCACTTTGAAATTTAATTTGAAGAAAAAAGTAAGTATAGTTGCTACTAAAACTATAATAATTGCAAAATTATCATTGATCCAACTTACTGGTCGAATGCCAATTAATAAATCGCGCGTAGTTCCACCACCATAAGCCATGACAAAAGACAAAATTACCGCACCAATTAAATCGAAACGTTTGGTTCTAGCTTTTAAAACGCCTGTAACCGCAAAAACAAAAATGCCTAAATAACTTAAAATTTGTAAAATGTCCACAGCGATAAATAAAAGGATGAATAAAGAAGCAAAAATACTACTATTTGATTGAAATAGTATCTTTCAACTATCTTAATAAAAAATAAATTCCAAAGATGTTTATTATAAAAATGAACATAAATCGCCACATAAAGTCAGCTTTTGAAATTTTATGTTTAAAAACTAATATCGCAAACATACCGCCAAATGCACCACCAACAGTAGAAACTGTAAAAAGCTCTTTTTCAGGAATTCGTCTCTTATTTTTTATGGCTAAAAATTTATCGAATCCAAAAAGCACAAAACTTATGACGTTAATGGATAAAAGATAAAGTAAAAAGAGTTTCATTAATGATTTAATTATTCGTGCAAAGATAGTATTTTAGTAACTTAATTTTAGAAGTATAAAAATCAAAATCTTTGCAAAATTTGCTAAATCCTTTGCATCTTTGCGATAAAATAAAAAGTAATGACAACCATTCAATTCATACAAAACCAAACGAACATTGCTGTTAAAAGCATTGAAAGCACGCTTCAATTATTAAATGAAGATTGTACGATTCCGTTTATTTCTAGGTATAGAAAAGATCAAACTGGGAATTTAGATGAGGTTCAAATTGAACAAATTGCGAAATTGAACAAACAATTTATCGAAATCATCAAACGAAAAGAAAGCATTTTAAAATCGATTGAAGAACAAAATGCGCTTTCGCCAGAATTGAAACAAAAAATTGACAACTCTTTCGATTTACAAGAATTGGAAGATTTCTATTTGCCTTACAAAAAGAAGAAAAAAACCAAAGCCGACACCGCTCGTGAAAACGGATTAGAACCGTTGGCGAAAATTATCATGAGTCAAAAAAATGATGATATCGAGTTTTTAGCTTCGAAATATTTAAACGATAAAGTAACGAATGAAGACGAAGCATTACAAGGCGCTCGGGATATTATTGCCGAATGGATTAACGAAAATATTTTTATTCGAAAATCGTTACGAAGAACGTTTCAGCGCAAAGCAGAAATTTCGACTAAAGTTGTAAAAACAAAAAAAGACGAGGAAGCCGCTCAGAAATTCAATCAATATTTCGATTGGTCAGAAAACGTTTCGAAAGCGCCATCACACCGATTATTAGCGATGTTGCGTGCCGAAGCGGAAGGTTTTATCAAACTGAATGTAGGTTTAAATGAAGAAGATAAAGAAGAAGTGATTCGTTTTATGGAAGACAATTTAGTGAAATCCAATAACGAAAGCGGCGAACAAATTGAAAAAGCGATAAAAGACAGTTATAAACGTTTGTTAGAACCAGCGATTTCAAACGAAACTCTACAAGAAGCCAAAACCAAAGCTGATATCAAAGCGATTGATGTTTTTGCAGAAAATTTACGTCAGTTATTATTGGCGCCACCTTTAGGTGAAAAACGAATTTTAGCGATTGATCCAGGCTACAGAAGTGGTTGTAAATTAGTTTGTTTAGATGAAAAAGGCGATTTATTAAACAATGAAACGGTTTATCCACACGCACCGCAAAATGATAGCGCGATGGCGATGAAAAAAATCCGTTCGATGGTGAATGCGTATAATATTGAAGCAATTTCTATCGGAAATGGAACGGCGTCTCGTGAAACAGAATTCTTCATTAAGAAAATTGCTTTCGATAAACCGGTTCAAGTATTCGTGGTTTCGGAAGCAGGAGCTTCGGTGTATTCTGCGAGTAAAATTGCCCGTGACGAATTTCCTAATTACGATGTTACCGTTCGTGGTTCGGTTTCTATTGGAAGACGATTGTCAGATCCGTTAGCGGAATTGGTGAAAATTGATCCGAAGTCAATCGGAGTCGGACAATATCAACACGATGTCGATCAAAATAAATTGAAGGAAGAATTGGATAATGTAGTGATGAGTTGCGTGAACTCGGTCGGAATTAACGTGAATACTGCCAGTAAATCATTGTTGAGTTATGTGTCCGGAATTGGAGAAAAAATGGCGGAAAATATTGTGGCATATCGTTCTGAAAATGGCCCGTTTGAGGACAGAAAACAATTGAAAAAAGTACCGCGTTTAGGCGAAAAAGCGTACCAACAAGCCGCAGCTTTTATTCGAATTAAAGATGGAAAAAATTCGTTAGATAATTCGGCGGTTCACCCAGAAGCCTATGCCATTGTAGAGAAAATGGCGAAAGATTTATGCATCAATACCAATGAGTTAATCGCAAATAAAGAAAAAATCACGCAAATTGCTCCAGAAAAATATATTACACCAGAAATCGGAATTTTAACCTTAAAAGATGTTTTAAAGGAATTAGAAAAACCAGGTTTAGATCCAAGAAAAGCAGCAAAAATTTTCGAATTCGACCCAAATGTTCGCACGATAAAAGATTTAAAAACCGGGATGATTTTACCTGGAATTGTGAACAACATTACCGCTTTTGGCTGTTTTGTAGATGTTGGTGTGAAAGAAAGTGGTTTGGTACACATTTCTCAATTGAAAGCAGGTTTCGTTTCCGATGTGAATGAAGTTGTAAAATTACACCAACACGTTCAAGTCAAAGTCGTTGAGGTAGACGAAGCCAGAAAACGTATTCAGTTAACGATGATTATATAAATAAAAAAATCCCAAACGCTAAATTTAGAATTTGGGATTTTTTATAGTTAAAAATAAAGAAAATTACTCTTTAGTTTCTTCTTCTTTTTTAGCAGCAGGCTTTTCTTCTTCACCTTTAGATGCTTTTTTAAATTCATTGATACCACTACCAAGTCCTTTCATTAATTCTGGAATTTTTTTACCTCCAAAAAGTAATAAAACTACTGCGATAATAATAATCCATTCAGTACCACCAATTGTACCTAAAGTTATATATAAAGAATTCATTTTTTGATTTTTAATAAATTAGTCTTGCAAATGTACTACAAAAAAATAAATTTTAAATTAATTTAACTTAATTTTCTATTGTCAGCAAAACCTAACAAAATTGCTATATTTGTATAAAATCAGGTTCTACCGATTATGTATTCAATAAAGTTCGATAAAAAAATCGAACAATTTTCATACTATATCGGCATTATACTAATTTTCTTGAACTATAATAAATGTTTATAATGGTATAATATGTCTCAAAAAAGACTAAAATTTCAAGCACTTAAGCAAAAATTACTTAACAAAAGACGTTTCATTATCTATAATGAAGACACGTTAGCAGAATCTTTTTCATTAAAATTGACGTTAATGAATGTGTTTGTGGTGGCGACATTAGGAGCGATTTTAATCATTTTTGTCACTACTTTTATTATTGCTTTCACACCTTTGCGAGAATATATTCCAGGTTATGCTTCTACACAACTGAAAGAACAAGCTACATTATTAACTTTAAAATCCGATTCGTTATTAAAAGTTACGAAAGAAAATAACGCGTACATCAATTCGGTAAAAGCGGTTTTGAATGGCGATTTAGAATATGCTAAATTGAATAAAGATTCAATCAAAGTTGCCGAAAATGTAGCTGAAGACGTTAATATTTCTATTTCAGAAAAAGAAAAGGAATTACGAAATGAAGTTGCTAATGATGATAAATACAATGTATTCGCCAAAGCAGCATCAAAAGTTTCTTATGTATTATTTGCGCCTGTTTCGGGTAAAATCACCAAAAATTATAATGTAGCGTCTAAAAATTTAGGAGTAAATATTGCAGTAGCAAAAGGAACACCAGTGAAGTCTATTGCACCAGGAACTATTATTTTTTCGGAATGGACGCCATCAAGTGGATTTGTGGTCATAATTCGTCATCAAGAGGATATTTTATCAGTGTATAAAAATCTTTCTTCGGTAACTAAGAACTCTGGAAGTAATGTAAAATCAAGTGAAGTAATTGCTGTTTCAGGAGATAATGCTTCGCAAAATAACATCCATTTTCAATTGTGGAAAAACGGAATTCCCATCAATCCTATCCAATTTATCAATTTCGAATAACATGTCAATAAAAGCTTTTGCTGCTAAAATAGTCGCTAAAATAGTTCATGCTCAAACCCAAAAATGGGCCAATAATCCTGTGGAAACGCAACAAAAAGTTTTTGCTAATTTAATCCGTCAAGCGGAAAGTACGCAGTTTGGAAAAGACCACAGTTTCTCTACGATCAAATCATTTGAAGATTTTACAAAACATGTTCCAGTTAGAGATTATGAACAATTGAGAGGATATGTAGATAAAGTTGTGGCTGGCGAATCAGATGTTTTATGGAAAGGGAAACCTTTATATTTTGCGAAAACCTCAGGAACTACTTCAGGCGCGAAATACATTCCACTAACGGCAGCATCGATGCCGTTTCATATTCAAGCAGCGAAAAATGCGATTTTGAGTTACATCCACGAAACAGGAAACGCCGATTTTGTAGATGGAAAAATGATTTTCTTACAAGGAAGTCCAGAAATGGAAGAAAAAAACGGAATTAAATTAGGGCGACTTTCCGGAATTGTTGCGCATTATGTTCCAAAATATTTACAAAAAAACCGCTTACCAAGTTGGGAAACCAATTGCATTGACGATTGGGAAACCAAAGTTGATGCGATTGTAGAAGAAACCTTTCATCAAAATATGTCGGTGATTTCTGGCATTCCGAGTTGGGTGCAAATGTATTTCGAAAAGTTAAAAACAAAAGCGAATATGCCTGTTGGCGAATTGTTTAAAAATTTCAATTTGTTCATTTATGGTGGTGTGAATTACGAACCATATCGCGCTAAATTCGAACAATTAATTGGAAGAAAAGTCGATTCGATTGAGTTATTTCCAGCTTCCGAAGGCTTTTTTGCTTATCAAGATTCTCAGCAAGAAAAAGGTATGTTACTTTTATTAAATTCAGGTATTTTTTATGAGTTTATTAAAGCAGATGAATTTTTTACAGAAAATCCTAAACGACTAACAATTAGTGAAGTAGAAACAGGTGTAAATTATGTTTTGATTATTTCTACGAACGCCGGACTTTGGGCATACAATATTGGTGATACAATTGCGTTTACTTCTACAAAACCGTATCGAATTATCGTTACAGGTAGAATCAAACATTATATTTCCGCTTTTGGGGAACATGTGATTGGAAAAGAAGTGGAAACCGCTTTGCAAAATGCGATTTCAGGAACTAATATCAGCGTTAACGAATTTACAGTGGCGCCACAAATTAATCCAAATTCAGGTTTACCGTATCACGAATGGTTCATAGAATTTGATTCGGAACCAGAAGATTTGGAAGTTTTCGCACAGAAAATTGATGCAGAAATGCGACAACAAAACGTGTATTACGATGATTTGATAAAAGGAAATGTATTACGAACGATTGTGATTACGAAAGTCGCTAAAAACGGTTTTCAAAATTATATGAAATCCATAGGTAAATTAGGTGGACAAAACAAATTACCAAGATTGAGCAATGATAGAAAAATTGCGGATTGGTTTAACTAATTTCTTGCAAGGTTTTTCCAACCTTGTAGGTATTCAAAACATATATGAAGAAATTTATTTTATTATTTCTATTTACCCTTTCTGCAACAGCTCAAATTAAAGGTGTGGTAAAAGACAGTATTACAAAAGAACCGATTGCTTATGTAGCTTTAGTTTATGAAAAAACGCTAATTGGAACCAATACCAACGAAAAAGGAGAGTTTGAACTTATTAGTAATGATG
>MGWJ01000051.1 GCA_001800945.1 Flavobacteria bacterium RIFCSPLOWO2_12_FULL_31_7 | reverse complement strand
CAACGGGAACAGGCGGAACATTTGATGCTATTGCAGGAACATTTATTCCAGCCGTTGGAGCAACTACTTCAACTTTTACTTATACTTTGTTAGGAACTGCACCATGTATTGATGATGCAAGTGTGGCGACAGTAAATATTAATTTACAACCTTTAGCAGGAACGGATGGCGCAACTACGGTTTGTGAAACAAGTACTGCAAGTATTGATTTATTCAGTTTAATTACAGGAGAACAAACAGGAGGTGCTTGGACAAGAACAACAGGAACAGGCGGAACGTTTAACACTGCTGCCGGAACATTTATTCCAGCAGTTGGAGCGACTACTTCAACTTTTACTTATACTTTATTAGGAACTGCACCATGTATTGATGACACGAGTGTGGCGACAGTAAATGTAAACCTTCAGCCTACAGCAGGTACAGATGGCGCAACGACAGTTTGTGAAACAAGTTTGGCAAGTATTGATTTATTCAGCTTAATTACGGGTGAACAAACAGGCGGAACATGGACAAGAACAACAGGAACAGGAGGAATGTTTAATGCTGCTGCCGGAACATTTATTCCAGCTGTTGGGGCAACTACCTCTACTTTTACTTATACACTAACAGGAACTGCACCATGTATTGATGATTCAAGTGTAGCAACTGTAAACATAAACGCACAACCTAACGCAGGAACAGATGCTACCACTACAGTTTGTGCAAGTAGTACTACTACAATTGATTTATTTGGATTAATTACTGGTGAACAAGCAGGAGGAACATGGACAAGAACTACAGGAATAGGAGGAACGTTTAACGCCGCAGCAGGAAGTTTTACTCCAGCAGCAGGTGCTACGAATTCGACTTTCACTTATACTTTGTCTGGTACGCTTCCTTGTGTGGCTGATAGTAGTGTAGCTACGATTAATTTTTCATTACAACCTGATGCAGGTATAGATGGCACAACTGCTATTTGTGACAACAGTACAGCAGTAATTGATTTGTTTAGTTTAATCACTGGTGAACAAGCTGGAGGAGTTTGGACAAGAACCTCAGGAACTGGTGGAACGTTTAATGCCGCAGCAGGAACTTTTACTCCTGCAGTAGGAGCTAACACAAGTACCTTTACCTATACTTTAGCCGCTACAGCACCTTGTGTTACCGATACAAGTTTAGCAACAGTTACTATTAGTGCTATTCCTACAGGAATTACGCTTTCAGGTACAACAGGAACTTGTGCAGGTATTCCAGTTAATTTAACGGTATCTGGTACGCCAAATACAGTAGTTACTTGGACAGCAACACCAGGTACGCCTGGTTCAGTTACAATAGGCGCTTCTGGAAGTGTTATTATTCCAGTATCTCCACTAGTAACAACTACTTATACATTAACTAGTGCAAGTTTGAACGGATGTACTGTCCCTGTTTTAGGACAAACAGCTACGGTAACCGTTTCAGATACACCTCAATTTATTACACAAGTTCCAGATATTACAATTTGTAATGGAGGAACATTGAATATCGCTTCTCAATTAACAAGTACGGTAGCAGGTACTACTTTTGTTTGGAGCGCTACTACCACAAATGTGAATGCTACAGATGGAAGTGGAGTTATTATTTACAGTGGAGATCAAACGAATATTGATCAAATTGTAAACTTAATTAACGCATCTGAAAATGGAGTGGTTAATATTGAAGTAAGACCACAAGTAGGAACTTGTTCAGGGGCTTCACAACAAATATTAGTTACAGTAAAACCAATTCCAGCTATTAATACCTTAACAACAGTTGCAAATAAAACAGTAATTTGTAATAATGAAACGGTAACCATTACGGCAAATAGTAATCCGGTTGCTGCTATGTATAATTGGCAAGTAAATGCTACTACAACCACTAACGTTCAAATTGTAGGCGGAGGAACTAGTGGAACTTCTACAACAGGAATTATTAATTTACAATTGGCATTAATTAATCCTTTAGTTACAGGTTCAATCAGTTTTAATTTCACACCAGTTAATGGAATTTGTACAGGAGCTACAACAGTTAATACAGTTACGATAAATGTAAATCCAATACCAGGTACACCAATTGGTTTACCAATAGATGAGATTTGTAGTGGAGAAACGACTAATTTAACTATTTCATCTTTCCCAATTGTGGCAGGAACTATGTTGGAGTGGACGGTGATAGATTCGGAACATGTAACAGGATTTACAAATGGAACAGGTGCTGCGCCATTTACAATTAACGATTTATTGTTAAATACCTCTGATGTTCAGGGATTTGTGAAATATAGTGTAACTACCAAGTTAGGAGATTGTAATGGAGGAACTACAGAATATATTGTACGAGTGAATCCATTGCCAAAACCAGTTTTAGTTGACGGACATATTTGTGTAAATGAAAGCACAGGAGTAACGTACCAAAGTTATATTTTAGATACACAATTGTCGAATCCAGCTTTCACTTACAATTGGTATGTGTTAAATACAGTAACAGGTCTTTATGATGTTTTACCAAGTACTAATCAATCTACTTTTGAGGTTAGCACAGCGGGAACTTACCAAGTTATTGCGATAAATACGGTTACAGGTTGTCCTGCACCACCGGTTCAGGCAGTGGTAGGGGCAGTTTTTCCAGCTACAGCGTTTACAACTGTGGTAACGGATGCGTTTACAAATAATGCGACTATTACAGTAACGGTAAATCCTGTAGGAACAGGTAATTTAATTTATTCGTTAGATGGTGGAGCATGGCAAAGTTCAAATGTATTCACTGGAGTTGAAGGAGGTTCTCATACGGTAATGGTGGAAGATGTAGAAGGATGTACGAATCTAACACAAACAATAGAAGTGATAGATTATCCAAAATATTTTACACCAAATGGAGACGGATTTAATGATAAATGGAAAATTGTTGGATTAGAGGCAAAACATAACGCAAAAATTTATATATTTGACCGCTATGGAAAACTGATTAAACAAATTGATCCATTAGGAGAAGGTTGGGACGGTAAATACAACGGACAAGACATACCTTCAACGGATTATTGGTTTAATGTAGACTATACTGAGAACAATCAACAAAAACAATTTAAAGCACATTTTTCGTTAAAAAGATAATATTAGAATACTATGAAACTAAGAAATTTATTACTACTTAACCTAATTATTTTTTTTCAATCGGCATTTTCACAAGAAGGAATAGCTGTTTATACTGATTATCTGACAGATAATTATTATTTAATACACCCTTCGATGGCAGGTGCTTCAAATTGTGCTAAACTTAGAGTAACTGGAAGACAACAATGGTTCGGTCAAGCAGATGCTCCATCATTACAAACAATGAGTTTTAATACTGCGTTAGATGAAGATGGAAAATCAGGTATGGGTATTATTGCTTTTAATGATAAAAATGGATATCATTCACAAACTGGAGCTAAATTAACTTATGCTCACCATTTATTATTTTCACGTTCTAAAGTAGATTTAAACATGCTTTCGTTTGGTTTAAGTACTGCTTTTGTACAAAGTAGATTAGACGAAACGGCTTTTACTGTTTTTGATCCTCAAGTTTATGGAGGAATTACTCAAAAAGATTCATATTTCAATTTAGATATTGGTGCTTCTTACCATTATATGGATTTCTTTACGCACGTTACAGTGAAAAATTTTATTGCTAACAGAAGAGAATTATATTTAGAAGGTATTGAATCAGATAACTTAAGAAAATATTTATGGAGTGCTGGTGCTAACTTTGGTGACGAAGAAAATGTGTCTATTGAGCCATCATTTATGTTTCAAATTACAGAACAAACTGGAGAAAAAGCAATTGATTTAAATACGAAAGTATATAAAGCGATGGATTTTGGTAAAATTTGGGGTGGACTTTCTTACAGAAGAAGTTTTGATGGTGCTGAGTTTTTAAATGGTGAAGTAGTAGACAATCAAAAATTACAATGGATTACTCCTTTTGTTGGTGTAAATTATAAACAATTTATGATTGGTTATTCCTACAACCAAGTGTTAGGTGATGTGAAATTTGACAATGCAGGATACCACCAATTAACAATTGGTATGAATTTATTCTGTAAACCTAAAGCATTTGACTGTAACTGTCCAGCAGTTTCAAACTAAAATATTTAATCCCGATTTATTCGGGATTTTTTTTTAAATTTTTTTATTATGATTATTAAAGAAGTTAGAGGTAAAAAACCAGCTATTCCAGCGGATTGTTACATCGCAGAAAATGCTACTATTGTAGGAGACGTTTCTTTTGGTGAAAAGTGTAGCGTTTGGTTTAATGCAGTGGTTAGAGGTGATGTGAATTTTATTTCAGTTGGGAATAAAGTAAACATTCAAGATGGTGCGGTGATTCATTGTACATATTTGAAACATCCTACTATTATTGGAAATAACGTTTCTATTGGGCATAATGCTATTGTGCATGGTTGTACCATTCATGACAATGTTTTGGTTGGTATGGGTGCTATTATTATGGATGGTTGTGTGGTGGAAAGCAATTCTATCATTGGAGCAGGAAGTGTGGTTACACAAAATACGCATGTAGAAAGTGGTTTTATTTATGCTGGTATTCCTGCTAAGAAAGTGAAAGCGCTAAATGCGAGTGATTTTGCGGGCGAGATTGATCGTATTTCTAATAACTACGTGATGTATTCCAGTTGGTTTAAAGAAGACTAAGAAATCGTTTAAATGTATTTTAGACGTGGTTGTAGCGGCATCCTTTTATTTTGTTGCCTTTGTTATAAAAAGGTAACAAAATAAAAGATATAGCGGAAGACACGACTATTTGTCTTAAAGAAGTGATTTTTGTGCTTCTAAAAATCTTTATAATTGACTTTGAATTTAGGTCCGATTAAATCTTGCATGACTTCTGGTGGGTTGTTGATATAAAACGTTTGCTCCACTTTTTTTGAAGTATTGAACAAATTATGACTTTCCAATATGTGTTTGGTTTGTTTGGCTACCGCTTCTCCAGAATCAATGATTTTGATGTGATTTGGGATGATTTTTTTAATTTGCGGAATCAGGTAAGGATAATGTGTGCATCCTAAAACCAAATAATCAATGTTTTGAGCTACCATTGGAAGTAAGTAAGCTTCTAGTAGTTCACTCATTTTTTCGGAATGCATGTCGCCATTTTCGATAAGTTTGACCAAGTCAAAACCAATTTGTTCGATTACTTTTACATCAGAATATAAAGCAACGGTTTGGTGGAATAGTTCACTGTTTAAAGTGCCTTGAGTAGCTAAAATTCCTATTTTTTGTGTTTTTGTATGAAGTGCAGCTGGCTTTATGGCTGGTTCAATTCCTATAAAAGGGACATCGTAAGTTGCGCGTAATACTTTTATGGCGTTTGTAGTAGCAGTGTTGCAAGCAACAATTATGAGTTTACAATTATTTTCAAGTAAGAATTCGGTATTTTTTTTACTTAATTCTATTATTTCTTCTTTTGTTTTTTGTCCGTATGGCGCGTTTTTACTATCGGCAAGATAAATAGTGCTTTCATTGGGTAAAAGGGCGTGAATTTCCTTCCAAATAGAAGTGCCGCCTACGCCAGAATCGAAAAGTCCAATTGGGTTGTTATTACTCATAAAACAAATGTAAAAAAAAACTGCTCAATCTAAAAATAAGATGGAGCAGTTTGGGTATTTTTTTGTAATGATATTAGAATCCTAATTCTTTTTTAACATCAGCTAATAAATCTGTACCATCCGCTAATAAAACTCCGCTACCTACAGTTGAGTCTAAAACGTATTGAATTCCTTTAGCACGTGCTACTTTTTGGATAGCTGCTTGTGCTTTTTCCATAATTGGCTTTTGTAATTCTACTGATTTATCTTGTAATGATTTTTGAGCATCATCTTGGTATTTTTGAATTCTTGTACCGAAATCTTGCATTTCTTGCGTACGAGTTTCGTTTAAAACGTCACCTGCAGTTGCTGCTTCTTTTTCGTATTGCGCTCTTTTTGTTTGGTACTCTGTAATTAATTTTTTGTATTCCGCATCATAACCATCTCTCAATTTTGTTAATTGAGCTTCTGCTGCTTTCATTGCTGGCATTGTTGTCATTAAAGCACTTACATCAATATGTCCGACTTTAGTTTGAGCAGTTGCTAATTGTGCTCCGAAAAACATTACTATTGCAATAAATAGGGTCTTTAATTGTTTCATTTTAATTTAATTTAATAAGGGTTATTTAATCTTTTTTTGGTTCTGGGTTATTATTAGTTTCTTTTTTCTTGTTTATTAAAGCTTCTCTTTTTGCCTTTTGATCATCCAATAATTTCTGACGGGCTTCTGCTCTTGTTTTTAAAAGTTCTGCTCTTTTTTCATCTGCTTCTTTTTTCTTGGCTGCTGCTGCGTCTTTACGTTCTTGTAATTTCTGTTCTCTTTCGTCTTTTGTGGCTTGAACTTTTTTCTCTTTTTCTAAAATTTCAGGATTTTCAGTAGTGTCAAATTCTCTCAAATCTTTAGCTTCCTGAATTTTTTGTTGTTTTTTTGTTAATTCAACTTTTTTGCCTGCTCTTTCTAATGCTTTTAGTACAAAATCACTAATATCAAATCGTTCTGCTGTAAAAAGCATGGTTAAATCTGATGATTTATCGAAAATGAAATCGTATTTTCTTTGTACAGCTATATCTTGTACGATGGTAAATACTTGGTCTTGAATTGGTTTTACTAGCGCCGATTTTTGAATGATTAAGTCGCCTTGTGGACCGAATCGTTTTTGTTGGTAATCTAGCATTTCTTTTTCAAGAGCATTTATTTCTTCTTCTTTATCGTTAATTAATTCTTTAGTTAACAATACTTTTTCTGAAGCCAAAGCATCTTTAAGTTTTTTGATTTCATTTTTCTTGGTTTCAATTTCTTGTTTCCAAGTGTTTGCCTTTTGTTCTAATTGGTTTTTCGCTTCGGCATATTCTGGAACTTTTTCCAAAATATATTCCATATCGATATATCCTATTTTCGTTGTTTTTTGAGCCTGAGCTACAAATAAAACAAAACTAAAAAGTAAAACAAAATATTTTTTCATAAACTTAAAATGTTAAATTCAACTATCGTGCCAAAGTTTAAAATTGTTGTCCGATGATGAAGTGCGTTTGCCATCCACTTTTAACTGTATCACCAGGAACAGGATCGAAACCATGAGCGAAATCAATACCTAATAATCCAAAGGCTGGCATAAATACTCTTAATCCAACACCTGCAGAACGTTGCATTTTGAATGGATCAAATTTCTTGAAACTATCAAATGCTGAACCTGCTTCTAAGAAAGTCATGGCATAAATTTTAGCAGAACCTTTCAAAGTAATTGGATATCTTAATTCCATAAAGTATTTGTTATAAACTGTTCCTCCGTTTGACGAAGATAAGGAATTATTTGGATATCCACGTAATTGTATCACTTCTCTACCGTCTAATGAGTAATTGGCTAAACCGTCTCCACCTACATAAAATCTTTCAAAAGGAATTACGCCTCTGTTTTGGTTGTATGCGCCAAGGAAACCAAATTCTCCTCTTGTACGTAAAACGAATTTTTTATACACTTTAGTATACCAATCTGCACTAAATTTAATTTTATAGAATTCTAACCACTTGAATCTTTCTTGGTCAATTTTCGATTGATCAGCAATTCCTTCTTGGTAGTTTGGTGTTGCGTCACCATTTTCATTTACATAAGCACCACTTGGTACATAATTTCCATTTGTATTGAAATAAGCTGCTCCAGGGTTTTTGTATTTGTATTCTTCTTTGTATTGTAATCCAGCATAATCTACACCATTGAAAAGTGAATATGGTAGTGAAAATTTAGCCGAAACAGAGAAATTTGAACCGTATTCTGGGAAAACTGGATCTAAACCTCTACTATCACGTGTTAGTGAAGTGTTGAAGGCTAAGTTTCTTGAAGCTCCATTACCAAATGTAAATAATCCAGTGTTGTAGTTATTTAAATCATAGTATGAAAACGAAACGGAATTAGATAAAGTAAAATAATCATCTGGTACTTTTAATCGTTTTCCATAACCTACTGTTAATGTAGTGATGTTGAAACTTTTATCTCTAGTTACATTTCTTGATGAATAATCGTATAAAAATTGTTTACTGTGCGAAATAGAGGTAAATAAACTAATTGGTTTTTTACCGCCTAACCAAGGTTCAGTAAAGGATAAACTGTAAACTTGAAAACTTTGACTTCCTTGTAAACGTAAAGACATTTTTTGTCCATCACCCATTGGTAAAGGTTGATATGCCTTTTTGTTAAAAATATTTTTTAATGAAAAATTGTTGAATGATAATCCTAAAGTTCCAATGAAACCTCCAGCCCCGTAACCTCCTTGTAATTCTACTTGACTGGAACCTTTTTCTACAACTGTCCAATCTAAATCTACTGTTCCAGCTGCCGGATCCATATTTACTGGTTCAGGTCTGATGGCTTCTGCATCAAAGAAACCTAGTTGTCCTAATTCACGAATAGAACGAATTACTTGTTCTTTGTTCCATTTTTGTCCTGGACGAGTTCTTAATTCACGGTAAATTACTTTATCGTTTGTTTTGTCGTTCCCTTTAACGGTTACGTTATTTAAGTACGCAATTGGTCCTTCAGTAATTCTAATTTCAAAATCAATTGTATCATTTTGAGTTTTTACTTCAACAGGATTAATACTAGACCATAAATAACCGTTGTTTTGGTATAGATTCGTGATGTCTTCACTATCTGGAGCAGAATTATCGGCGATTCTTTTTTGTAATAACACCCCATTATAAACTTCTCCTTTTTTAATTCCTAAAATTGCATTTAAAGTTTGGTCTGGATAAACGGTATTACCTAAGAATCTTATATCTCCGAAGTAATATTTTCTTCCTTCTTCAATATTTATATCAATTTTAATTTTGTTTTTTTCTTTATTGTAAACTACATTTTCAGATACAATTCTAGCGTCTCTGTATCCTTTTTCTTTGTATTTTGAAACTAATGAGCCTAAATCTTCTTTGTATTTATCTTTAATAAATTTTGAAGATTTAAATATTCTATAAAGTTTCTTTTCTTTGGTGTTTTTGAAGGTCTTTTTTAATTTTTTGTCCGATAATTGTTCGTTACCGGCAAAATTAATTTTACTAATTTTTACTTTTTTACCTTTATCGATAAAAATGACCATATCTACTTTTGTATTTGTAGAATCTGCTAAGGTATTAATTGTTGCTTTAGTGTTGAAATAACCGTCTTTTTTAAACTTATTTTCGATATAGTTTTTGGTGTTTGTAATTAAGTTATCATTAACAATCTTCCCTTTTGTTAGTTCAGTTTCTTTAAGGATATCTTCTTTTTTACCTTTTTTTACACCTTTGATTTTTACTTCATTAAGTTTTGGTAATTCATCTAATTCTAATTCAAGAAATATATTTTCGCCTTCAATTTTCTGAACGTAAAAATTTACATCATTGAACAAACCAAGTTTCCAAAGTTTAGTAATTGCTAAACTAATTTCTTCACCTGGAACTCTAATTTTGCTCCCAATTTCTAATCCAGTAAATGTAATAACTGTTTGTTCGTTAAAGGAAACTTTTCCTGTAACTTCCACACCTGCAAGAGTATATTCTTTACCTTTTTCTAAAGTTATTTCTTGGGCATTTATTGTATTTCCTATAAATAATAAGGCAAATAAAAATAGTATTCTGTTTTTAAACATTGTCAATTTATCTAATTTGTTCGCTAGTTTTTCCAAATCTTCTTTCTCTTTTTTGATAACTTATAAGGGCTTTTTGCAATTCTTCTTCGTTGAAGTCTGGCCAAAGCACATCTGTAAAATAAAATTCAGCATATGCAATTTGCCATAGTAGGAAATTACTTATTCTGTGTTCGCCACTGGTTCTTATAACTAAGTCCACATCTGGCATATTCTGCGTGTAAAGATGCTGATTAATAATTGATTCGTCAATAGCATCTGTTGAAATTATATTATTTTTAACTTTTTCAGAAATTATTTTAACAGCATTTATGATTTCATCTCTAGCGCCATAACTTAAAGCTAAAGTCAATGTCATTCTGGTGTTGTTTTCTGTTTTAGAGATTACCTCTTGTAATTCTTTTTTCACACTTGATGGTAAACTGTCTAAATTACCAATAGCGTTAAGCTTTATGTTGTTTTCTTGTAATGTTTTTAATTCTTTTTTTAACGCACTAATTAATAATTTCATTAATGTGTCGACTTCAATTTTCGGACGGTTCCAATTTTCCGTTGAAAAGGCGTAAAGTGTTAAAAATTCAATACCTAGTTTGGCGCAATTTTCAACGGTTTGTTTTACAGATTTGGTGCCTTTTTCATGACCAAAAACACGTAGCATTCCTTGTTTTTTTGCCCAACGACCATTACCATCCATAATGATAGCTAAGTGTTTTGGTAAATTATTTTTATCTATTTCTTTTTCCATTTTATCTTTCTGTACAAAAACATGGGTTTTTTCCAAACGTGTAGGTTAATGTAAATCCTGTAAAAACATACCAATCTTTATTGTTTAAATTTCCAAATTTTAAAGTTTCGAAATTTTCATTTTTTGGATTGCTTCCGTCTAAATTATCTGTAAAAGTATATCTTGCGCCTGTTTCTAATCCTAACACTAAATGATTTGCAATTTTCGCTTTTACGCCAATTATCATTGGAATTGCAAATGAATAATGTTGATAATCTTCGTTACTCACTTTATTTAAAACATAGGTTTCATTATAAAGAAATGTCGAAAGTCCTGAATAAACATAAGGTGAAATCACAAATTTTTCTTGATGCAAATCAAAATCAAAAAAATTAAATTCTAAACCCGCAGATAATTCTTTAATATTGTTTTTTATCTCATACCCTCTTAAATTTCTACTTGGTACATTACTTTCTATATCTTTTGCTGTTATGGAAGTTTGAGTGTATGAAAATCGCCATGAATGTCTTGTGCTTTTGTTCCATTTGTACAGAATACCTAACGCAGCATCATTTGGGGCTAAATAGTCTGTTTTTCCTACATCTCCAATGTAATTACTGCCACCTACAAATACTCCTAATTCGTGAATTTGTCCGAAAGAAGTCATGCAGAATAAAAATCCGATAATATTTAATAAAAATCTTTTCATTTTTTAAATAGTTTGCAAATATAATAATATTGAGGTACTAACCATCTTAAACCAAGTTTTTTTGATGATTAACTTTGATTTAATAACGTAAAAAAATGAAAAATCGTGTGTTATTCTGATTCTAGGCTCAGTATTATTTGGTTTTGCTAAACTGTATTCGAGTAGTGTTGGTTTTGGAATATGAGAATTAGTTTCTTTTGTCTTCTCCCCAAAGTAATTTTTTTCTTATGGTTCTTAAGAAGCCTTCCTCAGGAAATTCGACAATTAAGATAAAAAAAGTAGTTTTTTTAACAGTAAGTTCTGTTTCGTTTGAAACGGAAGCCATTCTGGAATCTAAAGAAACTAAATATTGTTCCTCACGTCCTTTAATTCTGATAGTTAGTTCCGAATCGTCCGGAATAATTAATGGTCTGGCTGTTAAATTATGTGGAGCTATAGGTGTGATAACAAAACAATTTGAAGTAGGCATAATAACCGGTCCACCACAACTTAATGAATATCCTGTGGAACCTGTTGGGGTAGAAATGATTAATCCGTCTGCCCAATACGAATTCAAATATTCTTTGTTAATGAACGTTTCAATTGTAATCATCGAAGTGGTATCTTTTCGGGAAACCGTAATTTCATTTAGTGCGAAATTAATATCTTCTAAATCTGGAATCGAAGGATTTGATGCTAAACTGACCAAAGTTCTTTTCGAAATAGAAAAATCGTTCACTAAAACTCTATTTAGTAAATTTTCGATATTTTCCTCTTGAACGGTAGCTAAAAATCCTAATCTTCCTGCATTAATTCCAATAATTGGTAAATTTGTATCTCTTACAAAAGTCGCCGCTCGTAAAATGGTTCCGTCTCCACCAATACTAATTAGATAATCAAAATTATCTTTTAAGCATTCATGTGTGTCAAAGGTTTTGTAATTGGATAATTGTACGTTGTTTTCAATTAATTTATGATAAAAAACACGATAAAAACAAATTTCAATATTTTTTTCTTCTAAAAATGCCACCACTTTTTCAACAATAGAATGGGTGTTGTTTTGATAATACTGACCAAATACGGCTATTTTCATAACTTAAATATTTAAATATTTGTCTAAATAATCCGAACGCTCTTTCAAGCCAGCCAAATACGAATCTTCCTGATGTTCCGATAAAATGGTGTAGTTGTATCTGCGGAACGTTTGTATGATTTCGTTAAAATTACTTTGCGATATTTTAAGGGTAATTTGCGTTAAAGTTGGAGTAGTGTTAGATATAAATACACCCAAAACTTTAGAGTCATTACTTTCTACAATTTGACAAATTTGACTAAATGTGAAGTCGGTAGTTTCTTTTTCTATTACAATCACACCGCCGTCTTCCTTTACGAAAGTAGTTTCATTTAAAAAATGTAAAACATCATCTAATTCATAAAAACCAACATACTGATTTTTGTCGTCTAAAACGGGTAAAATATTAGTGTGGTTTTTAGAAAATTCTTCAAAAACATCAAACCAATTCATAGTACTTCGTACAAAAAAACGATGCAAACTGAATTTATGTTCATTAATTAATGTTGTGGTGGAAAGAATTTCTACATCATCTTTAGCAATGGATCCAATGTAAACATCATGTTCTAAAACCGGGAAATGGGAATAGTTAAAATCTAAAAACAAATTTTCCGCATCGGCAACAGTGTCGTTGACCTGCAAAGGTTTAAATTCGAAGTTTAAAAAATCTGAAATTTTATCCATAAATAGTAGTTCAAAACTATTGCAAATTAAGTAAAAAATACAAAATACTCGGTTTTTTGTTTGTAATTTTGTACAAATTAAATACAATTATGACAAAGTTATCTGTTAATATTAATAAAATTGCGACCTTAAGAAACGCTCGTGGTGGTAATGTTCCTGATTTATTGCAAGTTGCAAAAGATATTCAAAAGTTTGGTGCGAACGGAATTACCATTCATCCGCGTCCAGATGAAAGACATATTACCTATCAAGATGCAAGAGATTTAAAAAATGTAGTGTATACCGAATATAATATTGAAGGCAATCCGCAACATAATTTTATCGATTTAGTTTTAGAATGTAAGCCAGATCAGGTAACTTTAGTGCCAGATGCAATTGGGGCAATTACTTCTAATGCGGGTTGGGATACTA
>MGWJ01000050.1 GCA_001800945.1 Flavobacteria bacterium RIFCSPLOWO2_12_FULL_31_7 | reverse complement strand
AATGTTGGTGGCTATATTAAAGTTAGTGCCGAATTAAAACAAGATCAAGTTGAAATTACAATTTCTGATAATGGAATTGGCATCAATAAAGAAAAGTGTAACGAACTTTTCAGTATTACATCCAATACAACTACACTTGGAACCGCTGACGAAAATGGATCGGGATTAGGATTAGTGCTTTGCAAAGAATTTATTCAGAAAAACAACGGTGACATTTGGGTAGAAAGTGAAGAAAACAAAGGAAGTAACTTTATTTTTACCTTACCTATTTACGAAGCATAAAAAAAGCCCCAATAAGTGTATTACTCTTGAGGCGTATTAAAAATTTTCTCGGTTTTGAAAACCTTTTTTCTTGATTCTTTTTACTTTTTACTTGGCTCTTTCTTACTCCCTTTATCTTTTTGTAAATCAGATTTTAATTTTTCTAAATCGGTTTTAGTTTTTTCTAGTTCTTTTTTTAAATTTTCTAAATCTGATTTATCGTCTTCATTGAAATTAAATTTTTTCTCTATTTTCATTTTCCCCATTTGCCCTGGCGTTCCGCTTCCGAAATTTTCAGAGAAAATCATGGTATTTCCTTTTCCATCAGAATATTTTTTAGTTACCGTTCCGTTTTCATCGGTTTTTTCTTCTTCTAATTTCATATCCGGATTGTTTCCTAAAATATCGCCATCTTTAAAAGTAAATGATTTAAAATTTCCGCCACCTAAAGAATCCATTGAAAATCCTTTTTGCAATTCTTTTAATTTTTCTAAATCAATAGTGTTATCCTCCATTAGACCTTTGAACATATCGCCGTTTAAATTTTGAAACATGTCGTTATTAAACATACCATCGAAACCTTTCATATCGAAACCATTTCCTAAACCTGCAAATCCGTTACCGAAAATATCGTTTCTTCTGTCTCCAGATTGAATATTGATTAAGCCTTTCCCAGTTCCATCAAATTGTTTCGTAATAGAAATTGGGGCAATTGGCGCATCAGAGCCTACGTTATAATTTCCTGAATTGCCATCTTTATCCTTATAAGCAATTTTAATAGCTGTAATTTCTTTTTTGTCGTTACGCTTCACACCAGTGAAAGAAACTTCAAAATCGAACTTCTTAGCATCTGTTTCGTCTTGTTTCAATTGAGCGTCGGTCATTGCTTTATCAATTCGCAACTCGAAACTATTGTTTTTGGGTTGAGACAATTGTTGCAAGCGATTGTTTTGAGCAAAAGTAAGTGTTGGCAAAAAAGTTATTGCACTTGCCAATACGAATCCTTGAAATAACATTTTAGCGTTCATAATAATTTAAGTTTTAATTTTGTTGTCCAAAAATATAATTTTTAAAAAAATGAAATTTTAAAATTTTGTTAATTAACGGGATTTAACAAAAAAACCGCTTTAGTAAAGCGGTTTTTTGTTAAAATTAGATAATGTATTATTTGGAAGCTTCAATTTTAATCATAACAGGTAATACAAAATATAAATCGGCAGGTTTTCCATCTTTAGTTCCTGGTTTCCAATTTGGTGATTCTTTTAAAATTCTTGTCAATTCATCATTTAGACCTAAATTTTTTGGACTTTCAGAAAGAATAGTAATGTCTAAAATTTTTCCCGTTTTTGAAACAATAAATTTAGCTACAATAGTAGCATCTACATCTTTTTCAACTTCTGGAAGTCTGAAATTTTGAGCAATAAACTTTCTAAATTCTTGCATTCCATTTTGTGGTTCAGGTGCTAAATCACGGTTTTGTTTAGCATTATTCATTTCAAATTTTGCACGTTCCATTTCTTTTTTAGCTCTTTCCATTTCTATTCTAGCGCGCTTAACTTCAGGTGTAGCATTTTTCATTTCATTCTTCACTTCATTTTTCGCTAGCTCAATTTCTTTTCTAGTTTTTTCGATGTCAGGTTTTGATGTATTTTCAGAAACATCTTTAAATTCCGTTTTACCATTAAAAACAAGAACACCATCTTTTCCTTTTTCTCCAAATTTATCAATTGCAGATTGCCCTGTGTAATGCTGAACATTTCCATCAACAGAAAGTATTTTATAAGTAATATCATTACCTCGAATTTCTTTACCATTAATAATATAAAGTGGATTTTTACCTTTGGTTTCTGAAATAGAAGTTACATCTGATTTTTTAGAAAATTTTGAAATCGTTTCGTCATCTTTAGAAGTAATTTCAACTTTATCAAAAGCTACATTTTTTCCAATTTCAATTTCTTGTTCGATTACATTATCTACAATTTTCCAATCGCCTTTAAAAATTACAGCTCCATCTTTGGCATTTTGCCCATATAATTTAATAGCTTCTTTTGGTTCAAGTTTACTAATTGTAGCATTATCTTTAAATTGAGCAATATTCTTATCTTTTAAATCGTCTTTTGTATAAACTTTACCATTAATTACAAAAACTCGTTTTAAGTTTTCTTTCGTATCACTTTCATAAGGCGAATTGTAAATTGATTCGAAATTTTCTTTTTGAACAAGTGAATCTTTTTTAATTCCGTTCTTACTTGTTTTAGATTGTTTCTCTTGAGCAATAGTTTCGACTTGAAACAATAACATAAATGCAGTTACAAATGGAAGTATAATTCCAAATTTCCAAATGTTTTTTCTGTTTGATTGATTGGTGTTTAACATAATGATTCGTTTTTTGATTGATGATTGATTAAATGTATTGATGATTGAAATATTTGATGATTGAGTAGTAATTTTCAACATGGTTTTCTGATACACCGTTCTATCATAAACTTGTTGAATAGCGTAACTATCGGCTAAAAATTCTAAATTTTGAACCATACTTTTTCGATACAACCAAACGATTGGATTGAACCAAAAAAGAATAATAAAAAACTGCGCTAACAACGTATCAAAACTATGCTTTTGCTTAGAATGTGCTTCTTCATGTTTGATTATATTTTGCAATTCAACAGGATTGATGAGTTCCGAATTGAAAACTATATAATTAAAAAATGAAAATGGTGTGTGCACTAAATTCGTATTAATATAAATCAATTTATCTTTCTTTTCAGAATTGGAAACCTTTATAATTTTAAACAATTTGAAAAAATCGAATACTGTTTTAATCAGAAATCCAAAACAAATGATTCCATAAATTAAGAATAAAATTTCTTGGTTAGTCAGTATTGGTTCTTGGGCAACTTCATTAGAAATTTGAACCATTTGCGGCAAATTGTTTTCAATAGAATTACTTAACACTTCCCTTACTTCGTAATATTCAATTTTAGTAAAAGTTACAAAAGGCAATACTAATGAAACGAATAATCCAAAAAGTAAAAACCATCTCGAATATTTGTAAAAGGTTTCTCTAGAAAGTGCCAATTGGTAAACCAAATAAAACAATACGAGTAAAGCATTGACTTTTAATATGTAGGCGAAAACGGTTTCCATACCTATTTCTTTTTCTCGATGATATCTAAAATCTCACGAAGTTCGTCTGCAGAAATTTTTTCTTCTTCCGCAAAGTACGAAACCAAATTTTTATACGAATTACCAAAATAATTCTGAATAGCCGTTTTCATAAAGGTTTTTCTGTATTCCTCAATACCAATAATTGGATGATATTGATGCGTATTTCCATACACATTGTAAGAAACATAACCTTTTTCCTCTAAATTTCTGATAATGGTAGAAAGTGTATTGTAATGAGGCTTGTCTTCGGTAAACTCAGCCAAAACATCTTTTACGAAAGCTTTTTTTAACTTCCATAAAATATGCATCACTTCTTCTTCTTTATTGGTTAACTTTTGCATAACTAAATTTTTTGTTACACAAACTTATAACTATATTCTTAGTTATGCAACTATTTTTATAGTTATTTAACTATTTTTTGCGTTAAGCCTTTCTTTTTCGACTAAGTTGTACACATAAATTCCTATTAAGGTACCAATAAAACCGAGTGTTCCCATAAACAACCAATTGGATTGATACCCATATTCGTCTATAATTACCATTCCTAATTTCGCACTTAAAATATGCGCTAAACTATAACTCATTGCAAAAATTGCCATGTATCGACCTTGATGATGCTTTGGAGCACGACTTAAAGCAAAGGCATTTGAAAAAGGAAAATTGAACATTTCTGCAAACGTCATAAACAACATCATGACTAGTAAAATTCCAGCCCAAGTATTTACAAGCATTAAGAATAGACTTATAGTCATTAAGAAACAACCTAAAATAATTACTTTCAATTTGTCTTTTTTATTCTTTTCGATGTAATTTACAATTGGCATTTCTAAAAAGAAAACCAACACACCGTTTAATGTTAACAATAATCCCGTTTGAAGTTCGGTTAAACCGAATTGTTCTCTGTGATAAATTGGAATAGTGGTAAACAATTGGAAAAACATAATCCCAACAATCAACGTTGAAGTTAAGAACAACCAGTAAATTTTATCTTTAAAAACAGATTCTACTAAAACATCTCCTGGATGTTCTTTATCTAAATACGTTGATTTTTTCTTTTCTTTTACTTTCAACCAAAAGATTAAAATGGCTAAAATACAAGTTGCTCCATCCACCCAAAACAGTCCCTTATATCCTACACTCATGATAATTAATCCTCCTAAAGCTGGTCCGGCAGCAAATCCTAAATTGATTGCTAATCGTACTAAAGTTAGTGCTCGAGTTCTATTTTCGGGCTTTGCATAAGCACCAAGAGAAACAAACATAGCTGGTCGAAACATGTCGGAAACCGTCATGATTAAGAACATACTTATACATAAACCATAAAATGAAGTAATAAATCGTAAACCAAAGAACATTAGACCACTAATGAGTAAACTAAATATCATAATTTTATAAAATCCGATGGTATCTGAAAGCTTTCCACCTAACCAAGAACCTAACATCGAACCGAAACCAAAAAAGACCATAATTGTTCCGACTTGCGATAACGAAAAATGCAAATCTTCGTGCAAATATTTGGATAAAAATGGCAAAACCATAGTTCCAGCTCTGTTGATAAATGTAACCAGTGTAAGTATCCAAATTTCACGAGAAAAGCCTTGAAAATTAGAAATGTATTTAAGGAATGCTTTTTGAATCATAATAAAATATCTGATACAAATTTAGACAAATAACTTATTAAAATGTGCTATTTTTGCGAAAACAATTTTATGAAATTCGTTAATTTACATACTCACTTTTACACCAAATCTGATTCGATTTTAGAAATTGTAAATCAATATCCAAATGAATTTTCAGACAAAATTCCGTCCTATTCTATCGGAATTCACCCTTGGCATATTGACGACAATAGCATTAATGAAGATTTGAAAATAATTAAATCAAAACTTTCACTAAAAGAATGTATTGCATTGGGAGAATGTGGATTAGATAAAAGAATAGATAAAATCTATACTACTCAAATAGACGTTTTTGAGTCGCAATTAGACCTTTTACACGAGTTTCCAAAACCTGTAATTTTACATTGTGTGGCTTCTTTCGATGAAGTGATTTCTTGTAAAAAAAATAGTGGACTCACCTCCCCTTTTATCATTCATGGCTTTTCAAAAAATAGTCAAGTGGCGAAACAATTATTGAATCAGGATTTTCATTTATCTTTTGGAAAATACTTACTTCGAAATCCAGAATTAAGAGAAGTGTTTCAACAAATTCCGAATGAAAAAATTTTCTTAGAAACAGATACAATTGCGGAAAGTTTGGAAGAAGTTTATACTTTTGCAGCAAAATGTAAAAACATTTCAATAGAAGAAATGAAAGAAATAGTTTGGAACAATTATCAAACTGTTTTTAAATAAAAAAGAGAAATTATGGCAAAGTGGCAAGAAAGAGCGGAGTTACTATTTAAAGAAGAAGGCTTAAATAGATTAAGAAATTCAAACGTATTAGTTGTTGGATTAGGTGGCGTAGGTTCGTTTGCGGCTGAATTTTTAACTCGTGCTGGCGTAGGAAACATGACTATTGTAGATGGTGATACGGTTGACATCACAAACATAAACCGTCAATTACCAGCTTTACATAGTACCGTTGGACAACCAAAAGTTAAAATTGTGGGTGATAGATTAATGGATATTAATCCAGAATTAAACCTAACTCGAGTGGAAGAATTTTTATCTCCAGAACGCGCTATTGAGATTGTTACACCTGATTTCGACTACGTTTTAGACTGTATTGACAGTGTAACTCCAAAATTAAATTTAATTGTAGCTGCGAAACGTAAAAAAGTAAAAGTGATTAGCAACATGGGTGCTGGTGGGAAATTACTTTCTAGCAAAATTGTTGTAAAAGATATTAGTAAAACCGATGTTTGTCCACTTGCAAAAAACATAAGAAAAAGATTGAAGAAAGAAGGGATTTCTAGTGGCGTAAAAGCTGTTTATTCCTTAGAACATCCTGACGAAACGAGTTTAAAAACTACAGACGGTTCTAACTTCAAAAAATCGTTTTATGGAACGAATAGTTGGATGCCAGCACTTTTCGGCTTACACGCCGCAGAAACGGTTGTAAAACACTTGATTGGAAAGTAAAAAGAGCCAAGGAAAAAGTAAAAAAGCTGATAGTTTCTAGAAACTATCAGCTTTTTTTAGATTCTGAAACAAGTTCAGAATGACAAAATCGTGTATTATTTCGCTAAATAGGCTTCTACATTTTCTTGAATTCGGGCTTCAATATTGGAAATATCACTTTTTACGAATTTCTCACCGATGATATTTTCGAACAATTCGATATATCTTTCAGAAACAGAAGCAATATATTCTGGAGTCATTTCTGGTATTTGTTGTCCTTCTTTACCTTGAAAACCGTTTTCAATTAACCAACGACGTACAAATTCTTTTGATAATTGTTTTTGTTCTTCTCCTTTATCTTGTCTTTCTTGATATCCTTCAGCATAAAAATAACGTGAAGAATCTGGTGTGTGAATTTCGTCAATTAAAACGATTTTCCCTTCCTTAGTTTTTCCGAATTCATACTTCGTATCTACTAAAATCAAACCTCTAGAAGCTGCAATTTCAGTTCCTCTTTGGTATAAAGCTCTGGTGTATTTTTCTAAAACTAAATAATCTTCTTCAGTAACAATTCCGTTTGATAAAATCGCTTCACGAGAAATATCTTCATCATGTGAACCATTATCAGCTTTTGTAGTCGGCGTAATAATTGGTGTTGGGAATTTGTCGTTTTCTTTTAAACCTTCTGGCATTTCCACTCCGCAAATCGTTCTTTTTCCTAAAGCATATTCACGAGCTGCATGTCCAGACAAATAACCACGAATTACCATTTCTACTTTAAAAGGTTCGCATAAATGCCCGACTGCCACATTTGGATCTGGCGTTGCGATTAACCAATTTGGCACAATATCTTGGGTTAATTGCATGAATTTTGTGGCAATTTGATTCAAAATTTGTCCTTTATACGGAATTCCTTCAGGTAAAACTACATCAAAAGCTGAAAGACGGTCTGTTGCAATCATGACTAATAAATTGTAATTAATATTATAAACTTCTCTTACTTTTCCTCTGTAAACGGATTTTTGACCTGTAAAATTAAAATTTGTAGTGGTAATTGTGTTCATTTTGTTGTGTTGTTTGTTGTGATGCAAAAGTAAATTAATTATTTTCTTTGTGAAAATTTTTAAACAAATAAAAAAAGAGACTCGAAAGCCTCTTTTTTTATTTGATTGCTTATTTGAATCTTATGTTATAGGTTGCTCCAATACCTAAAGACCTAATATTGACATTTTCTGCAAAAGTATTTTGATAAAATGCATAAATATTCCAATTCGGATTATGATATCCTACTTGCGGATTGATATAAATCCCGCCTGATTCTTCAGTATTTGTTAAGTAGCCATACCCAACATCTCCACCAACAAACACACCTTCTTCTTTAAAATAATACCTACTATACAAAGCTAAAGGAACCACTCCAAAATCATCCGCGCCATTTTTACCAAAAAAGTGGTTATAACCCGAAGCTGCACCAATTGCAAGATGTGGTGTTATCATGTATTGCCCTCTTAAATCTGCTCCCAAACTCAGCGATGAAAAATCTTTTACATCACCAAGTGGAACACCTGCAGTAATTCCTGCTTTAAACCACGAATTTTTTTTAGTTACTTTAATTTCTTCCCTATCTTGTCCGAAACCAAAACTGAAACACATTACTGAAAATAACAAAACTACTTTTTTCATACCTTAAAATTTAAATTTAAAATGTAAACGAAAAAAGTAAAATTTTATTGTTAATCCGTGTTTTCAATACTTTTATAAGCGTTAATAACTGCTTTCACTAAACGGTGACGCACAATATCTTTATCGTCTAGGTATAAAATTCCAATTCCGTCCACGTCTTTTAAAACTAAGATTGCTTCTTTTAGTCCGGAAATCGTTCTTCTTGGTAAATCAACTTGTCCAGGATCACCATTAATAATAAACTTGGCGTTTTTTCCCATACGCGTTAAAAACATTTTCATTTGGGAATGGGTTGTATTTTGTGCTTCATCTAAAATTACAAAAGCATTATCTAAAGTTCGTCCACGCATAAAAGCTAATGGTGCAATTTGAACAATTCCTTTTAAAATATAATCTTCTAAGGTTTGTGGCGGAATCATATCGCGTAACGCATCATACAACGGTTGCATGTATGGATCTAACTTTTCTTTCATGTCACCAGGTAAAAAGCCTAAATTTTCCCCTGCTTCTACTGCTGGTCGAGTTAAAATAATACGCTTAACTTGCTTTTCTTTTAAAGCTCTAACAGCTAATGCCACGGCAGTATAGGTTTTTCCAGTTCCAGCTGGGCCAACGGCAAAAACCATATCGTTTTTATTTACAGCATCCACTAATTTTTGTTGGTTGGGCGTCATCGCTTTAATCAATTTCCCACCTAAACCATGAACTAAGATTTGATCACTTTTAGACATTTCGCCAGTTTGCTGCGCATCGCCTTCAATTACTCGCATAATTACATTATCGTCAATGGTATTAAAACGGGTAAAATGTGTCATTAACCTTCGAAAACGTTTTTCAAATTCATCTAAAACTTCAGCCTCACCAAAAGCCTTTAACACTGTGCCTCTGGCAACAATTTTCAATTTTGGATAGTACTTTTTAATGGTCTCTAAATGACTGTCATGTGCGCCCCAAAAATCTTTAGGTGCAATGTTTTCTAATTCAATAATTCTTTCGTTCAAAGGCTATAAATTTAAATTGTTTTTATTCTGTAAAAAAAAGATTAGTTTTGTATCACTCAAATATAGCAAAAACAACAATTCCATTTCAAATAAGTTATAAACAATAAAATGTCAATAATTACTCTTACTACAGATTATGGTCTGAAAGATCATTTTGCGGGAATTTTAAAGGGTAAAATATTCTCCATTTTGCCTGAAACCAACATTGTAGATATTACGCACACAATTGACAAGTTTAATGTTCTGGAAGCCAGTTATTTACTTTCCGTTTCTTATGCTCATTTTCCAAAAGGAACCGTTCACATAGTTTGTGTTGATGCTTCAAGAAATGCAGATACCATGCATATTGCCATGTTATACGACGGACATTATTTTATTGGTGCCGATAATGGCATATTTGGTGGATTAACTAGTAAATTAAATGCAGAAAAAATAGTCCAAATCAACATTCACGATAGATTAATAAACGGATCAAGCGATTTAGATGTTTTTGCAACTGTGGCCACACATTTAGGTAAAGGCGGAGAAATGAATGTGATAGGCACACCTATTTCTGAAATTAAGAAAATGAATGTTTTAGTTCCGATTGTGGAACAAAACGCCAATTCAATTCGTGGACATGTAGTTTACATTGATGATTTCGGAAATTGTGTGACAAATATTTCCAAAAATTACATCGAAGAAATTGCGAAAGGGCGACATTATTCTGTCCGTTTTTCTTCACATCTTATTAAAAAAGTAAAAAATCATTATTCCGACTTCAAGAACAACACCACAGCAGCTTTAAAATCAATGGAAGGTAACGAAATTGCCATTTTCAACCAAGATGATTTCTTAGAAATTGCGATTTACAGAAGTAACCCAAGTCGCTCAGGATCAGCTCAAAGCTTATTAGGCTTAAAAATGCAAGATGTGGTAATTGTGGAATTTACGGAATAATTTGAGATTTACGATTTGGGATAAAACCTTTGTCAGTCTGAGCGGAGTCGAAGACAATTATAAAATTGTTTTTAAAAGCACTTCGACTCCTCTCAGTGTAACAGATTTGGGATTTATGATTTAAAAAATAAAAATATGTTTGTACGAATAGTGAAATTAACGTTTCAAGAAGATAAAATTCCTGATTTTTTAGCGAATTTTGAAGAAATTAAGCATCAAATTAGAAACTTTGAAGGTAATAAGTTTTTAGAATTGTATCAAGATAAACATGATGCTAGAATTTTCTTCACGTATAGCTACTGGCGAGATGAAGAGGCTTTAGAAAACTACAGAAAATCGGCACTTTTTAATGAAGTTTGGACGTATACCAAAACGCTTTTTGATGGAAAGCCAGAAGCTTGGAGCGTAAATAAATTAGCTACTTTGGAATAAATTAAAAAGCCACGAAATCAAAGATTCAACTAAGTTAATTATCGAATTTTTCTAAACACGGATTAAAGAAATTATTAAAATTTTTAAAATCTGTGTAATCTGTGTCAAAAAGCAAATTAAAGTTTTAAGTTTCAAGTTAATCCTTTACTTTTGCGAAAAACAAAACAATTTTTAAACGTTTTAAACGTTAAATTAATATATGAAAGCACTTTTATTACGTGAAATAAAATCCTTTTTTGGTTCGCCAATTGGTTATCTGGTGATAGCCATTTTTCTGTTATTAAACGGATTATTTCTTTGGGTTTTTGATGGAGATTTTAATATTTTAAATTCGGGTTATGCGGATATGAGTCCGTTTTTTAAATTATCGCCATGGATTTTGATTTTCCTAATTCCGTCAGTAACCATGAAAAGTTTCTCAGACGAAAAAAAACAAGGAACATTAGAAATTTTATTTACCAAACCATTAAGTCTTTGGGAAATCGTAAATGGAAAGTTTTTAGGCGCTTTTATTCTAATCCTGATTGCCATTATTCCTACGCTTTTTTATGTGTTTATTGTTTCTAGTTTTACATCGGCACAAAGTACGTTTGATTATGGAAGTACGATTGGTTCGTATTTCGGATTATTATTCTTAATTGGCGCTTACACTTCAATTGGGGTATTCACTTCTACCCTATCTGATAATCAAATCGTAGCGTTTATCGTTGCCGTTTTCTTATGTTTTTTCTTCTATTTTGGTTTCGATGGTTTATCGAATTTATTTGGAGGTTTTAGTTCCATTATCAAAACATTAGGAATGGATTTTCACTTTAAAAGTATGAGTCGTGGTGTGTTAGACACGCGTGACATTATTTATTTTATTAGTGTTACCATCTTGTTTTTAGCTGGAACAGTTTATCAACTTAAATCGCTTAAATGGTAA
>MGWJ01000049.1 GCA_001800945.1 Flavobacteria bacterium RIFCSPLOWO2_12_FULL_31_7 | reverse complement strand
TTCGTGCATAATTTTATAGTTTTAGTTTTTAGTCACTAAGTTAGTAGTAGTTATTAAAAATTTGTTACAGATTATTCTTCTTAAAAAATTATTGAAGCATAAATTTGAATAAAAAATAGAAGCAAAAGATAAGTCTATCTTACAACAAGAGCACATCCAATGTCAAAAAAAAAACAGTAGTTATATTATTTAAGTGGATACATTTTGATAATTTTATCTACAATAACTTGCGCTAATTTTTCTTTACTTTCGATGGTCCAACCTGCAATGTGCGGTGTCAATAAAACATTATTGGCTTGCAACAAATAGTCAAAAGCTTCTGGTTTTTCTCCTTCAAACAAAGTTTCGAAAGATAATTTCTCATATTCTAAAACATCTAAACCTGCACCTAAAATTTTTCCTGATTGTAAAGCGGCAACTAAATCGGTAGTCACTACACTTTTTCCTCGTGCGGTATTAATTAACCAAAACGGTTTCGCAAATTGATTGATAAATTCGGTATTCACCATTTTATCTGTTTCTGGCGTCCAAGGAATGTGCAAACTTAACACATCTGCTTTTTGTTGTAATTCTTGTAAGGAAACTTGCTTCGCATTTGCATCACCAACATTTGGTAAAATATCGTAACACAATACTTCTACCTCAAAACCTCTTAATTTTTTCGCGAAAGATTTTCCCATATTTCCGTAACCGATAATTCCGACCGTTTTTCCGTCTAATTCGGTTCCACGATTGCTTTCTCTGTTCCATTGTCCGGATTTGACTTCTTTATCTGCGTTATTTAATTTATTGAAAAGCGACAAAAGCATTCCTAACGCGTGTTCACCAACTGCATTACAATTCCCTTCCGGTGCGGCAATAAGATGGATATTTTTACTTGCTGCATACTCGCAATCGATACTTTCCAAACCCGCGCCAACTCTGGCGATAAATTGCAAATTTTTAGCTTTATCAATGAAATTTTTATCGATTTTGAATCGGCTTCTGATGACGATTCCGTGATAGTTTTGGATTTTATCTTCTACTTCCTGTTTGGAAGATGAAAAATCGGCTTCATTACTGAAACCAGCATTTTCTAATTGTTCCCAAAGTAAAGGATGATTGGAATCGATATGAAGAATTTTAACTTTTGACAAATCTGACATTACGTTGTGTTTTAAAACGGAAAGTTAGGGTTTTACGGAGAGATTCGCAAATTCTTAATCATACAGAGGAACTAACAAAAACGCTTTACAATACAAACTATTTGATTTTCACAACAAATTCACAGATTTTTTGATACTATTTTTGTCATGTTGAAAGCATCACTTACAAATACCACTTTCAAAGATTGAGTGAGACCCATTCAGGGTGACAAGATTGTGGGTGAGTTTGGGTTGATGGGCACGCAGATTTGAAGGATTTAAAGGATTGACTTTGTTTGACGAAGTAGAATGTGTGAGAGTCTTTAGGGTTAACAAGATTGTGGGTGAGTTTATCTAAAAACCAAACTCAATATTTTCATACTGAAAGCATCACTTAATTCATGTTTAAAAAAACACTCTTATTTCCAACCTTTTTAAATAAAATAGCATCTATATAAAATAATGCTTTATTTTTGGGTTAACAATTCTATATGAAACAAAATTTTACTTTTTTATTTTTTTTATTTGCTATGACTGTTTTTGGACAAAAGACAGTTAATGATTCTATAGAAAAAAAGGAATTTGAAGAATATGATTCATTAATATTAAAAAAGACTCAACTCCCAAATTTACTTAAAACTAAACAAGAATTTTATTTTAGACTTTCATACGATGGAACAAAAATTGACATTTGGAGAGACTCTTTAAATAATATTAATGGTATATTAACCAAATATGTTTATAGCCGCGAAAGTAAAACCAATAAACGAGATACAATTATTAAAAAATATCCAATTCATAATTCTAAAGAAATTCACAAATTAATTAACGAGTCAAAGATATTAGAAATTCCATTAGAAAAGGAAATAAAAAATTGGGAAAACGGAAGACATGGAAACACTTATACTTTAGAATTTGCTGACAAAGATAATTATCAAATTAAATCCTATTGGTCACCTAGAGCGCAAGATTCAACAATTATCGAAGCACAAAAACTAGTTCTTTTTTGCGATAAGATAAACTTTTTATCTAAAAATGATAGTCTATATCAAGAATTTAAAGATGATTTAAAACCAAGATTAAGCTATACCATAAACGGTTATCAATCTTTCTACAAAATAGAAAATTCAAATATATATTTATATTACAACGGAAATTATAGATTACCATTAGGCATTTATTTTGGATACTATGTAAACAAAATCAAAAAAAAGAAATTCAATATGGGTATACGTTTTCAAATACAAAATAACTTAGATAACAACTTGAATTTTGAAAATGTTATTTGGAAAAGGAAAATATTTGGAAATCAAAAAACCTATTTTGATTCTTTTAGATTAATTTATGAATACAACAAATTAGATTATATTAAAACATTTCCAAAATTCGAAAACTATAAAATTAATTATAATGGAACTATTGATAAATATTTCAGTTTCGGAGTGGCTTATAATCAATTGAAAACCCAAAAAACATTTAATGGTATAAGTTTAGGATTTAGTAAAAGATTTGAATCTATTAATTTAGAACCTTATTATACTATTGATATTTTTGAAAATAGCATAACGAATTACAAAATAGGACTTGACAAATCTTTTCAAATAAAAACTGAAAATAAAATTTTCCAAATATATACAAGTCTATTTTATGAAAAAACTTTTGATTTTAAAAGTCTGAATTTATCATTAGTAATTCCAATAAAAGACTGGATAATAAATTAAATATAGATTATGCAAGACCCTTTCAGGGTGAAAAGATTGTGGGTGAGTTTGGGTTGATGGGCACGCAGATTTGAAGGATTTAAAGGATTGACTTTGTTTGACGAAGTAGAATGTGTGAGATCCTTTCAGGATGACAAACTAAATGGATCTTTATCAATAAACAAGCTAAGAATCTGAAACAAGTTCAGCATGATGAAAATTGGCACATTGACCAATTGTCAAATTGACTTATTGTCCAGTTAACGCATTGTCGTAATTCGCGTAGACTTCTTTGATTTGATTGAAAACATCAAATAATTCATTGTGTCCGTCGGTAGTTACTAAGCGTTGTTTGTATTGTTTGAAATCTTGGATGCCTTTGAAGTAATTGGTGTAGTGACGTCGCATTTCTACAATTCCCACGCGTTCGCCTTTCCATTCCATAGACCAAATTAAGTGGTTTTGAGCCGCTTCTACTCGATCTGCAACGGTTGGTGGGGCTAATTTTTCTCCGGTTTTGAAGAAATGTTTGATTTCGTTAAAAATCCAAGGATAACCTATAGCGGCACGACCAATCATCATTCCGTCTAAACCGAATTTATTTTTATATTCTAAGGCTTTTTCTGGAGAATCGATATCACCATTTCCGAAAATTGGCATGGAGATTCTAGGATTATTTTTGATGCGTTCGATATGCGTCCAATCCGAATGACCTTTATACATTTGGGCACGTGTTCTGGCATGAACTGTTAAAGCTTGTACGCCAATGTCTTGCAAACGTTCAGCTACTTCATCTATGTTGATAGAACTTTCGTCCCAACCTAAACGTGTTTTTACAGTAACTGGCAAATTGGTTCCTTTTATCACTTCTTTTGTTAATCGTACCATTAAATCGATATCTTTTAACACGCCAGCGCCAGCACCTTTACAAACCACCTTTTTAACTGGGCAACCAAAATTAATATCTACCAAATCAGGTTGAACGGTGTCTACGATTTTAGCCGACATTTCCATGGCTTCTTCATCACCACCAAAAATCTGGATACCAACCGGACGTTCGTAATCAAAAATATCCAGTTTCATTTTACTTTTCATGGCATCACGAATTAATCCTTCTGAAGAAATAAATTCAGAATACATTAAATCAGCACCGTGCATTTTACATAAACGGCGAAATGGCGGATCACTTACGTCTTCCATAGGTGCAAGAAGTAAGGGATGTTCTGGTAAAATGATGTTTCCTATTTTTGGCATGGTGCAAAGGTAAAACAAAGTTGGAAGTTAGAAGATAGAAGTTGGATTTTTTTTTAAACACATAAACACAAAGATTTTTTGAATGTGTTGAGACGCTTCGCTTAAAAAAAGTCTTTTGAAAATGACAGTTGAATTTTAGCCCCGATAGTAGCGGCATCTTTTATAATTTGTTCCTTACATTTAAAGGAACAAATTATAAAAATATAGCGAATAGCGGGACATTTAGTCTTTTGAAAGCTAATGTGCTGCTTCTAATAAACTATCTTGGTGCAATCCAACTTTTTGGATTTAGTGTAACTGTATTTTGGGACAATGTAAACTTTAATACTGAAAAACCTAGATTGTTTACTTTGATTTTTCCTAGGGTTTGTTTTGTGGTTACTTTTTGTCCGCTTGACACGGAAACGCTACTTAAATTACTGTAAGACGTGAAGAAATCTCCGTGTCTAATCATAATGGTATAGGTTCCGGTGTATTGATTGACCTGAACTCCAGACACTTCTCCGTTAAAAACGGCTCTTGCCGTAGCGCCAGATTCTGATTTAATATCAATTCCAATATTGTGCACATCTAAAGTTTTAAATTCTGGATGTTTACTATTTCCGAATGGAATGTAAATAGCACCTTTTTCGGTTGGCCAAGGCAATTGTCCTTTATTGGCTTTAAAACTGTCTGATGTTAATTTACCTTCTGGTGTTAATTCAATTTTTGTAGAAGAAACAGGCGTTACTTTTACTGGTGTTGTAACACCGTTCTTTTTAGCCGCTGCTGCTTGTTCTGCTTTTCTTTTTCTGTTTTCGGCAGCAATCGCATCGTTAATCATTTTTTTAATTTTCTTATCGATAGCTTTACGCTCTTTATCCATTTTAGCAATTTCTGCTGTAATTTTTTTCTTGTCTTTTTGGATCAGTTTGGCCGTTTTTTCTTTTTCTTGTTTTAGTTTTTCGTGTTCCGCTTTGATTTTTGTTTTCTCAACAATTACGACTTCTTTTTCTTTTTTATTGGTTTGCAAACTTGCAACCGCTACGCCTAATCTGGCTTGTTTGATTTTTATTTCTTCCGCTTGACGTTTTCTATAACCTGCGTATTGTTTCATGTATTGCACACGTTTGTAGGCTTGTAAAAAACTATTAGAAGACAACACAAACATAATTCGACTTTGTTCGGAACGGCTTTTATAAGATTTCACAATCATTTTTGCGTAATCTTCTTTCATGATTTTCAAATCTCTATTTAACTTATTGATTTCTAATTGGGTTAAATAAATGTTATCGTCCAAAATCCTAGCTTGTTTGGCGATGGTAGAAATAATTTTTTCAGAAATTTGAATTTGTGCGTTTTGACTCGCAATTTCTTTTAAAACAGATTTCTCTTTCTTCTTTTCTTGTTGAAGTTTGTTTTTGGCTTCAGACAATTCTCTTTGTAATTGTTCTTTTCTTTGTTCCAATTTTTGTTGCTCATCAGTTTGCGCAGCAACGGACAAGGTAAAAAATACAACGAATAGGGTTAAAAGAAATTTGTTCATGCTAGAATTTTTTTTTTGCGAAATTAATCTATTTTTATTTGAGAATAACCATCCGGAATAGAATAAGGATAAGATAAAGGCTCATTAAACGTAATTTTTTTATATTCTACATTAATTTTCACCTGATCTTGTTGATTGGCTAAAATAGAAACGCCTGTTGGCAAGAACATATTGTCTTGATTTGTAAAAGAAGGATAATTTACTAACACGTTTCTGTTTTTAGAGGTTTGGTTAATAAATTGCTTTTTTAATAAATAATTTGCCGTTTCAAAACTGAAGGATTTTTCGATATCCGTTTTGTTTTTCGATTTCAATTGGAATAAATTATCGGCAATTTCTGCGATAAATTCTTCTTTAGTTAAATTATCAATTGGTCTTCCTAAAAGTAAATTTTGCACTTTTTGAAAATCTAAATCGGTACCTAACATTTTGGTTAAAATAGAATAATTTCCATCAAAATACGTATTGTTGGCTTTTTCGTAATAACTTACACGAGTTGGCGTAATAAAAGCTTTTGCCATCGGAATTCCGAAAAATTTCAAATTAATCCATATGATTTCATCTTTTTTGATTCGGATATCGGCATTAATTGAAATAGATTGTTTTTTGTCTTCATAATCCGCAGAAGAACGAATAGAAGCCGTTTCAAAACTCAATAGGTTTTCATAATGTTTTTGAATAATTTCTTTGGCTTTGTTTTTAGTTACAGCTTGTTCCGAAACTATTTGTTCTGCTACTGTTTTTTTAGTTTTACAAGCGGCAATTACCAATAAAACTAAAGTGAATGTAATATATTTTCTCATATTATTTTTTAGATAGCGCATCTAATCTTTTTTGATAAGTTTGTTTTGTTTTCGTGTCTGATAATCCTTCGGCACAAATTATAAATTGTTTGCAAAATCCGATTTCTAAATTTGGATTATCAATTACATAATCGATTCCCATTTCTAAAAAATCTTTTGCTTTTTTAAAGTTTTTTAAGTTGTTATTTCCTTTTCCGGCATAGTAATACAAATTGGCTTTGGTGGGAAACAAATCAATGTATTCCTCTGATTTTTTGACCATTTTTTCATATTGCTGATTGAAATCGTAAATATTCAAAAGCAAATCTATGGTTTCCATATCATTCGACGTGGCCTTTTCCATGTATTTTTGGGCCAACTCGAAATTATTTTTATTGTAAAAAAACTTACCTAACTCTTTATTCACGTCCATTCCAACACTATTATCAAAATACGTTAATGTGTTGTCAATTTCTGTTAGCAATTGCGGATTTTTTGTAGCAAAAATTAAATACTCGTTTAATACTCTGTGTTTGATTTTAAAGTCGATTTTAGTGCTTTTCACTACTCTTTTATAAGATTCAGTTGCTTTAGAAATATTATTATCATTAATATAAAATTTCACTAAACTGACATGAACCATATCCGAATTTGGAATTTCTTTTTCTAAAATTAATGCGGTTTCAAAGGCTTTTCCTTCTTGGTTAGTTGCAGAATATTGATAAATCAAATCAATATAATGTTGTTCTGCTTTGGGATTGATTTTTATGGCTTGTTCTAAATCGCCAACCTTAGGCTTAACGTCTTTTTGCATGTTTTGAATTTGCATTTGATACATTTCCATAGCTTTGGTTAATGTACCTTTGCTTTCAATATCTTCGATGACCATTTTGGCTTTGTCGAATTGTTGTGTAGTCATGTACAACGACACTAAATCTTCTTTCATATTGACGTCGAAAGTTGTTAATTTTTCAACAATCGGAATGGATTTATTGAAATTTTTAGTTTGGTAATACACATCATACAAACCATTCCAATACCAACGTTGCTTAGGTTCTAAATCAACCGCTTTTTGAAAGGCATTTTCAGCTTCCACGTAATTTTTTTGATTCAGATAATTGACTCCTAATTGATAGTGAACTTCTGGATTATTGGGTTCTTTTTGCAAACATTTTTCTAATGCAACAATAGCTTTATCATAATTTTCAATGGCTTTTTGTTTTAAAGCTTCGTAAAAATTATTTTCGAATTCATTTTGCGTAGTTTCCACTTCTTCTGGATTAACTTGTCCGAAAGAAAACTGAAAAAGGAAAAGAAAAGCTATTATTTTTTTCATTTAAATGTGAAAAACAGTTAAAAATTTATACCCACAAGGTTCTCAAAACCTTGCAGGATTAAAAGTAATCAAAAATTATTCCATAGTTGAATAGTCGCCTAAACTTACAGACTTAAATTCTCCATTATAGTTTACGTGATTACCAATCATGGCGTTATCTAACTTCGCATTTTTAATATGTGCGTGCGTTTGAATTAAACTGTTTTTGATTTTACTATTTTGAATATGCGAACCTTTCCCTATTGAAACATTTGGTCCGATTACTGAATCAATAATATACACATCTTCATCAATAAAACAAGGTTGAATGATTTGTGAATTATCTAAACGTACATCTACAGCTACTAAATCTTCACCATCTTCATGTAAGAAACCTAACATTCTGTTGTTGGTATCAACCGTTACATCTTTGTTTCCGCAATCCATCCACTCGTCTACTTTTCCTGGTACGAATTTCATGCCTTTTGCCATCATTTGTTTGATACCATCATTAATTTGGTATTCGCCACCATGTATGATATTATTATCTAAAACCGATTGCAATTCATTTTTTAAAACCGCTATATCTTTAAAATAATAAATTCCGATTACCGCTAAATCTGAAACAAATTCTTTTGGTTTTTCTACTAATTCGATGATTTCACCATTGTCATTTAAGTTTACCACACCAAAAGCTTCTGGTTGATCCACTTGTTTTACCCAAATTACAGAATCGGCAGTAGCATCTAATTCAAAATCAGCACGAATTAAAGTATCGGCGTAAGCGATAACTGCAGGACCAGATAAAGAATCTTTCGCGCACATAATCGCGTGACCTGTTCCTAAAGCTTCATTTTGATAATAAATAGTTCCTTTTGCTCCGATTTTTGTAGCAATTGCTAATAAATCTTTTTCCACCTGAGCACCAAAACTTTCATGAATGATAAAAGCTACTTCATCAATAGGCTGATTGATAACTTTCGCAATATCTTCCACCAAACGATGTACGATTGGTTTTCCTGCAATTGGAATTAATGGTTTTGGTATAGTTAAAGTATGTGGGCGAAGGCGTGAACCACGACCCGCCATTGGTACGATTATTTTCATGTTATTTTATTGTATAATGTATATTGTTTTTTAGTCTGAACACTAATTACTGTAAACTGAACTCTTATTTTACTCCAGTGCTACCAAATCCGCCTTCACCTCTTGAGGTTTCGGTTAGTTCGATAGTTTCTTGCCATTCAGCGCGTTCGTGTTTTGCGATGATTAATTGAGCAATTCTTTCTCCGTTTTCGATGATGAAATCTTCATTAGATAAATTTACTAAAATTACACCAATTTCGCCACGATAATCAGCATCAACCGTTCCTGGAGAATTTAAAACCGTAATTCCTTTTTTGAAAGCTAACCCACTACGAGGACGAACTTGTGCTTCGAAACCAATAGGTAATTCGATAAAAAGTCCGGTTTTTACTAATGTTCTTTCTAAAGGTTTTAATGTAATTGATTCGGTTAAATTCGCACGTAAATCCATTCCAGCTGAAGCGTTAGTTTCATAGTTTGGTAAGGGATGTTGTGATTTATTGATGATTTTTATTTGCATTTTTTTAATTTTTTTACCGCAAAGTCACGAAGGTTTTTCGCGAAGTTCGCAAGGTTTATTTATTTATTTTAAGACCTCAAAGTTGCGAAGGTTTTTCGCAAAATATAGTATTCTATTTTCGCTTAATAATTTTTAAAATGACTTCATTTTCGTTTTTGTAAATATAATAACTAAACCCAATGATTGCAAGTATTCCGAAAATGAAAGTTTCTCTAAAAATGTCGATATAAAATGAAATACAAGCTAAAGTTATCGAAGCAAAAAGGTAGGTTAAAATCTTTTTCATTTCAAAAGGAATGGGATATTTTTCTCTTCCTAACAAGTAAGAAATTATCATCATACTTCCATAAGCGCAAATGGTGGCAATTGCTGAACCTAGATAACTTAGATTAAATTTTACAATTAAAATATAATTTAAACTTAATGTAATTATGGCTCCAATTACTGAAATATAAGCTCCAATTATCGTTTTATCAATTAACTTGTACCAAACCGACAAACTCGTATAAATTCCTAAAAAGAAATTCGCAATAATGATTAAAGGTACGATTTTCATCGCTTCCCAATATTCGGGTTGTCTTACTAAAAAGAATTTCACCACATCAGCAAAAACTACTACCACTAATAAAATTAATGAACCTAAAATGACAAAGTATTTCGTGATAGTGGCATAGGTTTGTGGCGCATTGGCATTTCCAGCTTGACTGAAGAAAAACGGCTCGATTCCCAAGGTATAAGCAGTACGAAATAAAACCATAAACAAACCGATTTTATAACAAGCTGAATAGGCTCCAACTGCGGCTTTTGCAGTGGCTGGATCTAACCATTCTGACAATAAAATTTTATCTAAATGTTCATTAATTCCGAAAGCTAAACCTGCGAATAAAATAGGCCAACCATATTGAAGCATTTGTTTCCAAAGCACTTTGTTAAACAACCAATTCGGTTGAAAATAATGGGGCATAAATAAAAAGAAAGTAAACAAACTGGCAATTAAATTTGCTAAAAAAACATAACCAATTTGGTAATCTTCAAAATAGAAAGTACTCCAAAAGCCTTGTGGATTGGCGTGAGCTAATTTGGGTAAAATGGCTAATAAAAACACGTTTAACAACATATTTATAATGACATTTGAGATTTTCAAAACAGAATATTTTATGGGTCTTTGCTCCGCTCGAAGTTTCGAAAAAGGGATGATTACTAAGGCATCAAAAGCTAAAATCCAAATGGCATAGTTTACGTATTCTTTATCAACGTTTAATAAACTTGCTAGTGTTTTTTGAAATAAAAGAGTAACACATAAAAACAAAATGGTACTCCAAAAAATAGAAACTGTGGCCGTGCTTACCACTTCATTCTTATTTTGTTTGGCAATTTCACTATTGTTTGCGTCTTCTTTATGGTAAAATCTAAAAAAGGCGGTTTCCATTCCGTAGGATAAAATGACATTAAAAAATATCATATAGGCTAACAGAATTGTAATTTCTCCGTATGCTACTTTTGGCATTAAATCTGTATGTAAACCCACTAATAAAAAACTGATTACACGAGGCAATACAGTAGCAATACCATAAATAAGGGTTTGTTTTAAAAGTCTTTTATTCGCGCTCAATTTGTATTTATTAGATTTAAACCATTTTTGACTAAAATAGCCTACAAAAATAGTTAATTATTTCTTGGTTTAGCGGACGGATACATCAACATTGGCAATTCTTTTACTTCATCAATTATTACAAAGTTTTCCTTTTCATTAATTCTAAAAAAAACCTTAGCTTGATTAGGTTTCAAATTGGTTTTAATTGTTGGAGTTGGAACAGTTTCTTTCATATTATCAAATCGTCGGATAGCAGATTGATAAGACAATTCATCAACTTTTGTGATAACGCCTTCTCTTTCTTGAAATTGAATCTTTATCAATTCCATATTCGAAGGTAAAGCTTTTAATAGTGTAATATTTAGAATAGTTCCTCCGCCAGCGCCTTTTACACCACCCACCCAATTTTGATAGGTTATTTTTTCTATATACTGTTTCGCTTCTTGGCTTACTTTTTCAGAAGAACAAGAATTCATATTGAAAAAGGCTACTAAAATTAATGCAAATATTTTCATTATTTTTATTTTAAAATTTTAACAAAATGAAATCCTTTAGGCTGAAAACCGTGATTGATATAAAATTTTCCAGCAGAGAAATTTGTTGTAAATGCATCTAACACAATTTGATTCGCATTTTCTTTATTTGCAATTTTATGTACTTCTGCAATTAAAATATCACCAATTTTTTGGCCTCTAAAATCCTGATGTACCACAAAACTATCAATTTCTATATATTTTCCAGACCATAATTTTGTACCAATCCAAACTCCAGTTAAAGCAATGGTTTGTTTGTTTTTTGTAACGATTACTTGTTGGTAATTGGCTTGTAACATCTCGTCTAAAAGTGTGCCATATTTTTCTAATGTAAAATCTGGATACAATTGTTTAATAATATCCAAATGGGCTAACATTTCTACTTTTTGAGTTAAAATACGAATTTCCATTACTTTTTATCTAATAAATTTTCATTAAATAAATCTAAAATTCTTCTGTATTCATCAACCCAAGAATAAGTTTTTTGAAAACCGTGTGCTTCCACTGGAAAAACGGCTAAATCCCAATCTTTTTTACCTAATTCTATAAAACGTTGCGTGATTCGGACAATGTCTTGAAATTGTACATTATCATCCACCATTCCGTGAAGCATTAATAATTTGTCTTGTAAATTATTGGCGAAATATATTGGCGAACTTTTTTTATAAGCTTCTGGATCTGTTTCTGGGAAATTTAAAATATTTGCGGTATAACCTTGATTGTAGTGTGCCCAATCTGTTACAGAACGTAAAGCAGCGCCAGCCTTGAACTCTCCTGGCTTAGTTAACAATGCCATTAACGTAATGAATCCGCCATAAGAACCACCATAAATCCCGACTTTATTGGCGTCAATTCCTAGTTTTTCGACTAAATATTTTTTTCCATCTAATTGATCTTGCAAATCTTTTCCACCCATGTGACGGTAAATTCCAGTACGAAAATCTCGTCCATAACCATCACTTGCGCGGTAATCAATGTCCAAAACCGTGTAACCTAAATCAGATAACAAATTATGAAACATGTATTCTCTGTGGTATGTACTCCAATATTTATGCGCGTTTTGTAAATAACCTGCACCGTGTACAAAAATGATAGCCGCTTTATTTTTATTTTCCACTTTCGGATTATAAACTCTTGCATACACATCAGTACCATCTGTTGCTTTGAACGAAACTACTTCTGGCGTTTTCCATTTGTATTCTTTGAATTTGGAAGAAGTTGAAAACGTAATTTGTTTTAAAATTGGATTCGATTTATTATCCGCAACATACACTTCCCATGGTTTATTTATGTACGAATAGCGAATAGCTAATTTGGTTTCATCTGGAGATAATTCAATTTCATAGGCGCCATCATTAGTCAGAATTGGTATTTTTTTACCCGAATTGATATCTAACTTATAAAACGAACGGTTTCCAGGATGCGTTTCTGTGGTTGTAATATAAAACGAGTTACTTAATTTGGATAAAACAACTTCACGAACTTCCCATTTCCCATGAGTTAATTGCGTTTTCTTTTTTGTTTCTAAGTTATATGTGTACA
>MGWJ01000048.1 GCA_001800945.1 Flavobacteria bacterium RIFCSPLOWO2_12_FULL_31_7 | reverse complement strand
TAAGAGTAATCAGCTGTTTTTCGTACGAAACCCTTTAAATGTTTCATTTGTTGCGTTTTAAGTATTTGGTTTGTAGGTAATTTGATAGTTTAAAGCTTCAGGTTTATTTGCTTTTTCTGAAAAATAGCATTACTTTTGACAAATATTTTGGAATCAAAATTTAAATTACATGAAAAAAATTTTACTAACTAGCTTAATGATCGCTTTAACTGGTGTTGCGAATGCTCAGTTATTCGTTAAAGATGGATCTTATGTCTTCATGACAAATCAGTACATGACAGTTATGCAAGATGTCAATCTGAATAACACGGGTAATTTTTATTTAAGAAATACTTCGCAGTTATTGCAAAAAGGTTCAGGAGCATCTGTTAATTCTGGTACAGGGAAATTATCTGTTTTTCAAGAAGGAACAGTAAATAATTTTCAGTACAATTATTGGTGTTCACCAGTTGGTACAGGTGCAGCAGGAAATCCTTTTGGCGTTTCTTTGTTAAACAGACCAACAGGTTTAATTTCCTCTACTGCTGCTGAAATTGTATTACCAGGTAACTATAACGGAACTGCTACTGGTGGAGCTGGAAGTACAATGCAAGTTGCATCTTATTGGATTTGGAAATTTGTGTCTCTTTCTCCAGTTTATGCCAATTGGCAATATGTTGGAAATGCTCAAACTATAAATCCAGGTGAAGGTTTTACCATGAAAGGAACTTCAGGATCTGACGCTTTAGTAGCGGATGCTGATGGAGTTGCAAATAAAACTGGTGCCGCACAACGTTATGACTTCAGAGGAAGGCCAAATGATGGAGATATATCAGTGCCAATTTCAAGTGGGAATTTAACACTTGTTGGGAATCCATACTCAAGTGCAATTAATTTAAATCAATATTTAGTGGAGCATTCTGGAAGACAGTATGACGCAGGAGGAGTAATTTCTGGAGGAGGTGCTACCAACGTAATTGACGGTACTGCTTATTTTTGGGAGCACAGTAAATCAGCTAATACGCACGTTTTAGCGGGTTATGTTGGTGGATATGGTACATATGTAGCTAATGGTGCAAATGTAGGTACTCCTTGAACATGGGTTGCTGCTACATGGGATACTTATAATGGTGATGGTACTTTAAATACTACAGGAGCTTCTTCAGGTTCTACTTTTAAAAGACAATTTTCGCCAATCGGACAAGGTTTTATGGTGAAAGGTATTGCTGCAGGTTCTTCTGTTATGAAGAATAAATACAGAACTTTTGTTAAAGAAGGTGTTGCAAGTAATTCAACATTCGAAAGAAGTTCAAGCGCTACAGCTTCAATAGGTGGTAGTAATTGGGATGAAATTCCAAATGTTGCAGGTATCGATTATACTCAGATTTCAAAATTACCAGTACCTCAAATTAAATTATTAGCAGTTGTAGATAATGCAAGATCGGTTGAAGTAGCGATGGCTTTCAATCCTAATACTACAGATGATTATGATTTAGGTTATGATGGTATTTCTCCAGACTCCTATTCAAATGCTCCAAACATGGTGTATTTCGGTCAAAATAATAATGAGAAAAAATGCGTAATTACTACATTACCATTTGAAATGGATAAAAGAATTCCAATCGCTTTTAAATGTGCAGCTGCATCAAATGTAAAAGTTACTGTTTCTGATGTTATTAATTTTACAGATTCTGAAAATGTATATATTTTCGATAAAGTGTCAAATATTTATTTCGATATTAAAAACGGAGAATTTAACATCAACTTACCAGCTGGTGAAAATGCCAATCGTTTTGAAGTAACTTTTAGAAATTTCGATATGTTATCAAATGATACTAACAATTTAGTGGCTGATTCTTTTGAAGTATATCAAAACAACAAAAACGCAATGTTAACAATTGTAAACACTTTAAACAAAGATGTTGTAAATTGTACAGTTTATGATGTGACTGGTAAATTAGTTATCACTAAGAAAAACCTAGGTAAAAACAATTTAATTGAATTACCTACAAATGCTTTAAGTGATGGTGTTTATATTGTGAAATTAAACACTGCTGATAATGTTTCTGTTGAAAAGAAAATTATTGTAGGAAACTAAGTAAATAAATAATTATATTTAATCCCGAATTAGTAAAACTTATTCGGGATTTTTTTATGTCTGAAAATCAACTTATATCTGCCACTTTTCCAAATAATATATCTCTTTATATGAAGAGAGAAGATTTACTGCATCCTATTATTTCAGGGAATAAATTTCGAAAATTAAAATACAATATCGAAGCAGCTAAAAAACAAAATCAGGAAGTTTTACTAACTTTTGGTGGAGCTTTTTCTAATCATATTGTTGCTGTTGCTGGAGCAGGTGAAACTTTTGGTTTTGAAACCATCGGAATTATAAGAGGTGAAGAATTACATGATAAAATTTCCGAAAATCCAAGTTTGTTACAAGCACAACAATTAGGAATGAAATTCGTTTTTATTTCTAGGGAACAATATCGACTTAAAGATACGGCAGATTTTATTGAAAAATTACGAAAAGATTATGGGGAATTTTATTTATTACCAGAAGGCGGTACCAACGCATTAGCTATAAAAGGCTGTGAAGAAATAATAACTGATTTAGATTTTGAGTTCACTCACATCTGCACTTCTGTTGGAACTGGCGGTACAATAACTGGAATAATTAATGGTTCTGCAAACAATCAGAAGATTATTGGATTTTCTTCCTTAAAAGGAGACTTTTTACAAAATGATATTGCTAAATTTGCAAACAAAGAGAATTGGTCTTTAAATAGCGATTACCATTTTGGTGGTTATGGAAAAGTAACCGATGAATTGATAGCTTTTATTAATGAATTCTATCAAAAATATCAAATTCCTTTAGATCCAATTTATACTGGTAAAATGATGTTCGGAATTATGAATTTAATTGAGAATAATTATTTCCCATCAAATTCAAAAATAGTAGCTATTCATACTGGAGGTATACAAGGTATTGCTGGCATGAATAAAGCTTTAGAAAAAAAAGGTAAAACGAAAATAATATTATGATAAAGAAAATTTTAATAGTTTTTATTTCTCTACTTTTTATAAGTTGTGGAAGTTCTAAAATTAGAACCACTAAAAAAACATCAAACACCAAAAGTTATCCAGTAACTAAAAGGTTTCCTGCTAAAACAGTTCCGGTAGTTAAAGAAATTCCACCAAAGGAAACTAAATCCTCTGGAAGTGAAGTTTTAGTGGCAACTTCAAAAGTTAAAGCTACAACAGAAGATGTAAAAAAATACATTTCAGATTTTAAAGAAACGGCCAAAAATAATATGAAGGTTCATGGTGTACCAGCAAGTATTACTATGGCGCAAGGGATTTTAGAATCTGGTGCTGGTTACGGACAATTAGCTAGAGAAGCTAACAATCATTTTGGAATAAAATGTCACACGGGTTGGATGGGCGAATCTGTTAAATATGATGACGATGCCGAACAAGAATGTTTTAGAAAATACAAAGATCCTGCTGAATCCTACAGAGATCATTCTACTTTTTTAACCTCAAGAAAAAGATATGAAAGTTTGTTCAAATTAGATAAAGGTGATTATGAAGCATGGGCGAATGGCTTAAAACAAGCAGGTTATGCAACAGATACTTTATATCCTTCCAAGTTAATTGGAATTATTGAACGTTATGAATTGTATAAAATTGATAACGAAGTTTTAGGAAGAAATTTTGTTCCGCAACCAAGAGTTGTTACTCAAGTGAACGGAGAACATATTGTGCAACAAGGCGATACATTATATTCGTTATCAAAAAAATATAATCTATCTGTAGATGAATTAAAAAGTTTAAACAATATTATAGATACGGGAATTTCAATTGGTCAAAAATTAAAAGTAAAAAAATAATGTTATATCAAAGAAGCAGTCAGTTATTCATTGAAGCAAATGAAGTTATTCCTGGTGGTGTGAATTCGCCAGTAAGAGCCTTTAAAGGAGTGGGTGGTTTTCCAATTTTTATAAAAGAAGCTAAAGGGGCTTATTTATTTGACGAAGATGGAAATAAATATATTGATTATATTAATTCATGGGGACCTATGATTTTAGGTCACGCTCATGAACCTGTTATTAATGCGATTATTGAAAAAGCTAAAAAAGGAACTTCATTCGGAACGCCAACAGAATTAGAAACTAAAATTGCAGAATTAGCGGTTTCTATGGTGCCAAATATTGATAAAATTCGTTTTGTAAATTCGGGTACTGAAGCTTGTATGAGTGCAATTCGTTTAGCTCGTGGTTATACAAAACGCGATAAAATTATTAAGTTTTCTGGCTGTTATCACGGACATTCAGATTCGTTTTTAATTGCAGCAGGAAGTGGTTTAAGTACGTTTGGTGTGCCTAATAGTCCAGGTGTGACTGAAGGAACAGCGAAAGACACTTTGTTAGCCAAGTACAATGATCTTGAAAATGTAAAAGCACTTTTCAAAGCGAATAAAAATGAAATTGCCGCTATTATCGTAGAGCCAGTTGCAGGAAATATGGGTTGTATTCCTCCAAAAAGCGGGTTTCTATCTGGTTTAAAGCAACTTTGTGTAGAAAATGGAGCAGTCTTAGTTTTTGATGAAGTGATGACCGGATTCCGTTTAGCAAAAGGAGGTGTGCAAGAATTATTTGGGGTAGATGCTGATATCGTTTGTTTCGGAAAAGTGATTGGTGGAGGTTTGCCTGTAGGAGCTTTCGCAGCTAGAAATGAAATCATGAATATGTTATCGCCTCTTGGGCCAGTATATCAGGCGGGAACGTTGTCTGGAAATCCTTTGGCGATGGCAGCTGGATATCAAATGTTGTTGGAATTGAATTCGGATGCAGCAATTTTTGAGCGTTTAGAACAAAAAACAGCTTACTTAGAAAAAGGAATTGACAAAGTTTTATCTGAAAATAATATCGATTTTACTATAAATAGAGTAGGGTCAATGATTTCTGTGCATTTTGATAAAAATGAAGTGTATGATTTTGAAACAGCTAAAAACGGAGACAATGATACCTTTAAAAAATTCTTTCATGAATTGTTAAAGCGTGGTATTTATATTGCGCCTTCAGCTTATGAAACTTGGTTTATTACGGATGCGTTAACGTATGAAGATTTAGATTATACGATTGATAGTATCAACGAAGTGGCTAAAGTTTTATAGAGTAAATACAGCACAAAAAAATCCCGTTCCTAACTTAATTGGAACGGGATTTTTTTGATATTTACTTTTTTAGTTTGTTAATTTTTTCAACAAACCTGGTTTTTTTTCAATGTTTTGCATCTGATCAGCTGAAAGTGTAGCTCTTAATTTTAATTCAATAATTTTAGCTAATTCAACTTTTCTTTCTGCAGAAAGGTTTTCGTTTAAATTTCTGTACTTGTATTCAAATAAACGGAATAAGTCTTCGCTTAAAGTACCTTGAACAGGAACAACTTCAGAAAGTGCGGCTAAGTCAGTTTTAGCTTCAACTTTTTCATCTACTTTTTTAAATGTCTCTTGAGCGCTAGCATTTACTGTGAAAGCTAAGAATAAAACAAGAGCGCCTAATAAATTTTTCATTGTAATTTGTTTAATAGTTTTATCAAAAATAGAAAATATTTTCAATATGAAAGCTATTTTAATAAAAATTTATTGTTTTTTATGATTTCTTCGCTCTTTCACTTTCTCCATATTTTCATTTTGCATCGCTTCCCATTTTTTAAATTGTTCTTCTGTAAGAATTGGTTTTAGCTTTGCTTTTAACGCTTCGTGTTGTTTTTTTAGGATGGCTTTCTTTTCTGCTAGGGCTTTTTCTCTTTCGGCTCGTGCTTTTTCTCTTTCGGATTTCATTTCTTCTCTAACCGCTTCGTTTTCTTTTTGTTGTGCGGCAAACACTTCTTTGACTTTCTTTTTCTGATTTTCGTCTAGTCCTAATTTTTCAGACATTTTATTGGTTCGCATTTCTACTTTTTCTTCTGGGGTAGCATTTTTTAGTTTCTCTTTTCTATCTTGAGCAGATACTCCTACTGAAAATACTAATGCGGTGGCCACGACTAACTTTTTTACTACATTTTTCATATCTATAAAATTTTAAAGTTTAGTATTGGACACTTTAGTTTGGAAATGGTTTAATTTCAGTTACAGAAAAGATTTTAGAAGCTGAAATATTTTTAAAGAAAGTTGTTAAAACTGGAAATGAAACTGTCAAAACTGGAAATACCGATACAAGTTTGGAAATTAAGTTGCAATAAAAAAAAATCCTCCTTTAGGTTATAAAAGGAGGATTTCGTGTGTTGGTAGGTTTAGGTGAATTTATCTAATGATTTCTATTTTTAAAGAATCGTCCATATTTTCGGAATCTAAAAATCCTTGTTCTTGCATCCATTCGTCGCTATAAATTTTACTCATATAACGAGAACCATGATCAGGGAAAAGTACTACTACATTACTGTTTTCGTCAAATTTGCCCATTTCAGCATATTGTTTTACCGCTTGAAAAGCTGCACCAGAGGTATAGCCTACAAATAAACCTTCGGTTCTTGAAATTTCTCTCGCCATTAAGGCACTTTCTTTATCCGTCACTTTTACAAATTGATCAATAATTTCAAAGTCGGTGGAAGTTGGTATTAGGTTTTTACCCAAACCTTCAATTTTATATGAATAGATTTCTTTTTCGTCAAACTCTTTAGTTTCGTGGTATTTTTTCAACACCGAACCGTAAGCATCCACCGCCAAAATTTTAATCAATGGATTTTTCTCTTTTAAGTATTTTCCAATTCCAGAAATGGTTCCGCCTGTTCCGCTACAAACCACAACATGACTTACTAATCCGTCTGTTTGTTCCCAAATTTCTTTCCCTGTGCTACAATAATGCGCATCAATATTTAACTCATTAAAATACTGATTGATGTAAATAGAATTAGGGGTTTCCTCGTGAATTCTTTTTGCTACTTCGTAATAACTTCTTGGATCGTCTGCTGCAACACTTGCCGGACAAACATATACTTTAGCGCCCATACTTTTCAGCATGTCAATTTTATCTGGTGAACTTTTATCGCTTATCGCTAAAATACATTTGTAGCCTTTGATAATGCTAATCATAGCCAAACTAAAGCCAGTATTTCCAGAAGTGGTTTCTACAATGGTTGCGCCAGGTTTTAAAATACCTTTTTCTTCTGCGCTGTTGATAATGTGTAACGCAATTCGGTCTTTAGCAG
>MGWJ01000047.1 GCA_001800945.1 Flavobacteria bacterium RIFCSPLOWO2_12_FULL_31_7 | reverse complement strand
AATTATCATATATATCAGCTATTAATAATGTGAGAGTAATTAATTTATTAGGTCAAGAAGTTTTAAATACTAAAACAAATTCTAATGATGTACAAGTTAATATGTCTGCTTTAACGGCAGGTGCTTACATTGTGAATATCACTGTTGAAGATACAGTTCATACAATTAAAGTTATAAAAGAATAATTTCATACCTATTTTTTACTTAAAAGTCTCGAGAAATCGGGACTTTTTTGTTTTTATATATATCTTTGTTTATATAAAATTACGATATGCATTTTTCTTTAATTATACCTATTTATAATCGCCCAGACGAAATTGATGAATTGTTAGAAAGTTTAACTCAACAAACTTATTCTAACGAGTATGAAATTGTAATTATTGAAGATGGTTCTACAATAACGTGTAAACATATTATTGAAAAATATTCAGATTTAAACGTGAGTTATTATTTCAAACCAAATTCTGGTCCAGGTGATTCTAGAAATTATGGAATGAAAGTAGCTAAAGGTGACTATTTTATTATTTTAGATTCAGATTGTATCATTCCTACGTCTTATTTACAAACAGTTGCTGAAGAATTGTCCAAGGATTATGTAGATTGCTTCGGTGGTCCAGATGCCGCTTTAGATTCTTTTTCAAACATTCAAAAAGCAATTAATTTTACAATGACTTCTTTTTTAACCACGGGTGGAATTAGAGGTGGAAGTGAAAAACTTGACAAATTTCAACCTAGAAGTTTCAATATGGGATTGTCTAAAAATGCATTTGAAGCTTCCAATGGTTTCGGAAATATTCATCCAGGTGAAGATCCAGATTTATCTATTCGATTATGGAAATTGGGCTATAAAACTAAATTAATTTCTAAAGCTTTTGTGTATCATAAACGCAGAATTGATTGGAACAAGTTTTACACGCAAGTAAATAAATTCGGTTTAGCTCGACCTATTTTAAATTCTTGGTATCCAGAATATGCAAAAATTACTTTTTGGTTTCCAACTTTGTTTCTTTTAGGATTTTTGTGCTCTGTTCTCTGTGTTATTTTTAAGTTTCCTTACTTTTTAATTTGTTACGGACTTTATTTCTCCATCTTGTTTTTTTCTTCTTTATTAAAAAATAAATCATTAGAAATTGCGTTGTATAGTATAGTAGCAGCTGTCATACAGTTTTATGGATACGGAAAAGGTTTTTTGCTTTCTTTTATCAAAATACATATTTTAAAACAACAGCCTGAAATCGCTTTTCCAAAACTATTTTTTAAAAGATAAAAATGACAAAAATAATTGGACTAACAGGCGGAATTGGAAGTGGAAAAACAACTGTAGCAAAATATTTTGCTTCAAAAGGAATTCCCGTTTATATTGCAGATGATGCCGCAAAAGCCATAATGGACGAACCAAAAGTGGTTCAAGAAGTTCAAGCTATTTTTCCTCAAAATGTGATTTTAAAAAATGGTTTATTAGATAGAAATACCATCCGTGAATTAGTTTTTGCAGATAAAAGTAAATTAGAGCAACTCAATAAAATTATTCATCCAAAAGTAAAATCTGATTTTGAAAATTGGCTAAAGAAAAATAAAAAAGCTCCATTTATAATTAAAGAAGTGGCTATTTTATTTGAAACTAACGGACAAAAATACTGTGATGCCACGATTTTAGTTACCGCTCCAATTGAAACTAGAATCAAAAGAGTTCTAGAAAGAGATTCCACTTCAAGAGAAACTATTTTGCAAATCATTAATAATCAACTTCCTGAAGAAGAAAAAATGAAATTAGCAACATTTGTAGTTACAAATGAGAATTTAAATATAACGTATAAAACGGTTGATAATTTAATTGAAATTTTAAGTAAAAATTAAATTTTAACATATTTGTTAAATATTGGTTAATTGTTTTAACAATAGTTAATTACCCCTTAACTTTGCTATAATGAATAAAACAAGGTTTAGAATACTAGTTTTTTTAATGAGTATTTCTTTGATAGGAATCATTTTAGTTCAATTGTATTGGATTAATAGTTCGTTTCAAAAAAATGATGAACAGTTCAGACATCACGCTTTAGTGGTTTTGAATAACGTTTCAGAAAAGTTGAACAATAAAGAAATGTCAGATTTTATTGCTTCATACAAAAAATTTAAAGACAGTACAGGTAGAGAACCCAAACAAGAACAATTAAAAAAGCTTTTCTATTACGAAAAAGATTCCAATACAAAAGAAATTTTAATTTATACGAATACAATTATTCCTGAAGACTTTGGTATTAATGGTTCGTTCTTTGATAAAAATGCAAATTCAACAGGAATAAAAGATTATTCTGCCAAACGAAAAACTCAAATTTATAAAGACAATTCATTGGATGGAAGTGGGTCTAATATGTCTTCTAAACCAAATGTTACCGTTGAAAAATCTGGTAGATTAGATATTCTAGATAAAGTTCAGTTCCAAATTCTATTTGGTGATATTGTTTCACAGCGTCAAATTGATAAAAGAATTTCTTCTAAATTAGTAAATGACGTTTTAAATTTTGAATTACACAAATCGGAATTGAAAACACCATACGAATTTGCAGTTTACAAAAACGGATTAGCTACGAAGATAAAATCGGAAGAATTCAGATACGATAAATGTACTACTTACAGTGTTCCGATTTTATTAGACGCAGACGGAAAAACAGATTACAAATTGTTACTTAGATTTCCTAATAAAACCAATTTTGTATTCTCATCTATGTTACCGATGACAATATTAACCCTATTATTCGTGGTAATTATTTTGGTAACTTACACCAGTGCATTGAAACAGTTGATTATGCAAAAACAGATTTCTGAGATAAAAACAGATTTCATCAATAACATGACACACGAATTTAAAACACCTATTGCTACAATTAATTTAGCTTTAGATGCCATAAAAAACCCAAAAATTATTGAGGATAAAGAAAAAGTTCAAAAATATCTTCAAATGATTAAGGATGAAAACAAAAGAATGCATGCCCAAGTGGAAAACGTTCTTAGAATTTCGAAATTAGAAAGAAACGAATTAAATATTGATAAAGAACCTCAAGAAATTACCGAGTTTATTGAAGATGCGATTGATCATATCAGTTTAATTTTAGAAGATAGAGATGGAGAAGTACATACACACTTCAATGCTATAAGAACTACGGTTCTTTTAAACGACGTACATTTTACAAATGTATTGGTTAATATTCTGGATAATGCTATGAAATATTCAGCAGAAAAACCAATTATTAATGTGTATACAGAAAATATTAAAGATTATGTGCTTATTAAAATTGAAGATAATGGAATTGGAATGTCAAAAGCCGTGCAAAAAAAGGTTTTTGAAAAATTTTTTAGAGAACACACCGGCGACTTGCACAACGTTAAAGGTCACGGATTAGGATTAGCATACGTAAAACAAATTATAGACGACCACAACGGTGAGGTTTTTGTGGAAAGTGAAAAAGGTAAAGGGAGCACATTTATAATTAAATTGCCATTAATAAATTAAGATATGGAAGCGAAAAAAATATTATTAGTAGAAGATGATCCAAATTTTGGATCGGTATTGAGAGATTATTTATCATTAAATGATTTCGAAGTTACATTAGCTAAAAACGGAATGGAAGGTTTTGAAAAATTCAAAAAAGACACGTACGATTTATGTATTTTGGATGTGATGATGCCTTACAAAGATGGATATACTTTAGCTAGAGAAATTAGAGAAAAAAATGCAGAAGTGCCAATTATATTCTTAACAGCTAAAACATTAAAAGAAGATGTTTTAAAAGGATATAAAGTAGGTGCAGATGATTATTTAAATAAACCATTTGATTCAGAAGTATTATTAATGAAAATCAAAGCGATTATTCAAAGAAAAGCATCTGAATCTAAACCAGATTCTACTGTTTTTGAATTTAATATTGGTAAGTTTCATCTAAATTCTAAATTAAGATTTTTAACTTATGGAAACGAAGAACCAATCAAATTATCTCCAAAAGAATCAGAATTATTAAAAATGTTAGCTTTACACGAAAATGATTTAATGCCTCGTGAATTAGCTTTAACTAAAATTTGGAGAGATGATAATTACTTTACTTCAAGAAGTATGGACGTTTACATTGCCAAATTAAGAAAATATCTAAAACCAGATGAACGTGTGGAAATTTTAAACATTCATGGTGAAGGTTTCCGTTTAGTAATCAATTCATAATATATAAAGGCTGCAAGAAATTGTAGCCTTTTCTTTTGTCATTCTGAACTTGTTTCAGAATCTATTCTTAAATTATTTAGATTCTGAAATAAATTGAGAATGACAGATTTCAAGGTTCTTTTTATTTATATTTGCTTATAAAGTCACACCAAATGAACTATCAGCAAATCTTAGAAGAAATATACATACAATCTAAATCATTACCAATTATTGGTAACATTGCCATAACTATTCCAGAATTAGCCAATGTAAATCCAGATAAATTCGGAATTTGCCTTACAACAATTGATGGGAAAGTATTTAGTATTGGCGATAGTCACGAAAAATTTTCCATTCAATCGGTTTCGAAAGCTTTATCAGTAACTTTAGCTTTTTCTAATTTAGGTGAAAAAATCTGGGAACGAGTAGGAGTAGAGCCTTCAGGAAATCCATTTAATTCGCTAGTTCAATTAGAATATGAAAAAGGTATTCCAAGAAATCCGTTTATCAACGCAGGCGCTCTAGTTATTGCGGATATGTTAGTCTCTTGTTTAGAAAATCCGAAAGAAGATTTTTTGAATTTTATCAGAGAGATTTCTGGTTGTGATACGATTAATTATAATTTGAAAGTCGCGAAATCTGAAAAAGATACCGGTTTTAGAAATGCTGCTTTAACCAATTTTCTAAAATCTTTCGGAAACATAAATAATGATGTTGATGTAGTTTTAGATTTCTATTTTCATCAATGTTCTGTTGAAATGACGTGTAAAGAATTAGCAGATGCTTTCTTTTTCTTCGCCAACGAAGGAATCTCTAAGAAAGGAAAACAGATTTTAACTTCAAGTCAAGCCAAAAGAATTAACGCTTTAATGCAAACTTGTGGTTTCTATGATGAATCAGGAGAATTTACCTATAAAGTAGGTTTACCGGGGAAAAGTGGAATTGGTGGTGGAATTGCAGCGGTTTTACCTAAACAATTTTCTGTTGCTACATGGAATCCAAGATTAAACGAAAAAGGAAATTCCGAATTAGGTATGTACGCTTTGGAACAGTTAACAACTAAAACAGGAATGTCAATTTTCTAAGCATTTATAGTTAACATAAATATTCAGTTTACTAGCCAATAAAAACACCTGATAGTTATTGATACTATCAGGTGTTCTATTTTAAAACAATTGTTTCTTATAAATTGGTATTATCAGTATTTTTTCATGCAGAAATAACTATCTTTCATTGATCTATATTTGGTTCTCATGACATTTTAAATTTTTCAATCTTGTTAAGTTGTACTTTTACTATATTAAAAAATAATACAATGAAAAGAGAGATGCAAGTGAGTAAAAACAAGATGTCATTTGTTTTTATAAATGAGAATATTGGTTATATTCTTTTGGTTTTTTTAATTTTGATTTGTTTTTTTCTAAACATACTTTTCTTAATTACAAATACCAAAAGTTAAGGTTTTCTATAATTTATTTAATAGTAAAACTAAAACTGCCAACAAATGATTTGTGTGGTTTTGTTTCCATTTTGTAAATGGAGTGTGGTGCTATTTTTAACGCCTACTTTCTTCATTTGTTTATATAGTGGTTTTAGATTTGCTTTCTTTGAAACAATAGCGCTAAACCATTTACATTGATTTTTAAAGTGTACACTTTCAAAAATCATGTTAGTTACGAAACCTAATTCGCCACCTTCGCACCATAATTCATTGTTTTGACCACTAAAGTTTAATACCGGTTTTTCGGATACTTTCTGACCTAAATTTTTACTTTTTCGTAAAGAACCTTTTGCGGCTTCTTCTGCTGAAGTATGAAATGGTGGATTACAAATTACGAAATCGAAAACTTCTTCCGATTCTATCATATATTTTAATACATGACGTTTATTGTCGTTAAATCTAACAGTTACATTTTCCTTTAGTTTCGGATTTTTGCTTAAAATGGTTTCTACAGAAAGTAATGATTGCTTGTCGACTTCTGTTCCTACAAACGTCCAACCGTATTCATGATTTCCAATAATAGGATAAATGCAATTCGCGCCTACGCCAATATCTAAAATTCTAATGGTATTTCCTGTTGGAACAACTCCACCGTTTGAAGCGGCTAATAAATCGGCCACATGATGAATGTATTCGGCTCTTCCAGGAATTGGGGGACATAAATTAGTTTTTGGGATATTCCAATATTCTAAATTGTAAAAGTGCATTAACAACGCTTTGTTCAACGCTTTTACTGCAATTGGATTAGAAAAATCGATAGACTTTTCTCCAGCTTTATTTAAGAATAAATGTAAGTTTAAATCGGGATGCGTTTTAATTAGTTGGGCGAAATCGTATCTACCAACATGTTTGTTTCTTGTGTGTAAACCTTCAAAGTATAGGTTTGTTTCTTTGTTTTCCATATGCTATTGTAAGTGGCAAATTTACGATTAATAAAATAGTATCGGTAATTTATACACAAAAAAAATCCCAACCTTTCGATTGGGATTTGTATAAGTAAGAATAAATATGATTAAACGTTGATTATTTCACTTTATTTACGATAGCTGCAAATGCCTCTGAGTGGTTCATTGCTAAATCAGCTAAAACCTTACGGTTTAATTCGATATTGTTAGCTTTGATTTTACCCATAAACTGAGAATAGCTCATCCCATGTAATCTTGCACCAGCGTTAATACGCATGATCCATAATGCACGGAAGTTTCTTTTCTTTTGCTTTCTATCACGGTATGCATAAGCCATTGCTTTTTCTACCGCATTTTTAGCGACTGTCCAAACGTTTTTACGTCTTCCGAAGAATCCTTTTGCTTGTTTTAATACTCTTTTTCTTTTAGCTCTTGTAGCTACTGAATTTACTGCTCTTGGCATAATTTTAATGTTTTTTTGTAGTGAGGCGGTTTGTTAATCACTTTTAATTTCGTACTTCTAACTTTGTACTTTAATTGCCTACTCCAGGGTTATTAATTTGTTTTAACCAAACTAACGAATTAAATAATATTTAATTGTTGTTTAATGCTTCTCTCATCTGTTTTATGAACTAAAGCAGAGTGAGTTAAAGCTAATTTACGCTTTTTAGATTTTTTCGTTAAGATGTGACTCTTAAAAGCGTGTTTTCTTTTGATCTTTCCAGAACCAGTAACTTTAAATCGTTTCTTAGCACTAGATTT
>MGWJ01000046.1 GCA_001800945.1 Flavobacteria bacterium RIFCSPLOWO2_12_FULL_31_7 | reverse complement strand
ATTTCTGAAAAATAAGAAGCATCTAAAATAGTATCATCATCTAAAAAACAAATAATTTCAGATGAATGGGCTACTTTAGAAATTCCGAAATTACGTTGTTTCGTTAAGCCTCGAGTAGCATCATCAACTAAATAATAAGCTACATTTTTAAAATTGGCCGTTTCAAAATATTTTTTTGTAGCATCATTTAACGAACCATCAACTATAACAATCTGATTAGGATATAATGATTGATGGGCAATAGAATTCATAAGAGTTTCTATGGCCAATCTTCGATTATACGTACAAATTATTAAGCTAAAATTCATTGATTCGTGATTAATTTTTGAGCCCAATACACACTTCTATTCCATTTCGAAATTAAGTTTTTATATTTTTGGATGGGATGTAAAATATCTTTAATAGTAAAACTTCTAAAAAAATACATCATTTGATACGCAAACAATTGTTCTTCAGAATCATGTGTCATTTTAAACACCATTACAGTTGGCGAAGGTTTGGGTTCTACCAAATCACTATCCCATTTTCTGGTAACTTTAGTTCTAAAACCGCCCATTGGAGCTTTTAAATGTATAATTTCAGGTATTGGAAAATAAATAATATCATTTCCATGATTTCTAATTTGCATCCCAAAATCGGCATCTTCTCCAAAACCAAATTCGTATTTAGAATCAAACTTTAAATCTTTAATAGCTGTTTTATGCGCAAAACTTGCTCCAGAACCAAAACTTACCCATTGAAAACAAGTCGTAAAATGTTTTTTCTCTGTTCGTAATAAACAAGATAAGGAAAACACCTTTTGCTGATACTTTTTAGCATTTTCTAAACAAGCAGCTAAAAAATCAGGTTGAATTTCAATATCATCATCAGCAAAGAAAACCCAATCTGAAGAAATTTCTTTTAAAGCTAAATTTCTGGCATTACACGCGCCTAACTGATAAATCAATTGGTGCTTAATTTGAAAGGGCCAACTCTCATTTACTAGATAATCCAAATCACTTGCTGCATTCACTATCGGATTTTGCTCGATAATAATTACACTTTTAGGTAAAATAGTTTGTACTGATAAATTCTTTAAAAATTGATACAAAGGTTCTTTTCTACCAATTGTTGGAATAAGAACGTCAATTTCATTAGAATATTCAAATGTATTAGCAACAATATTTGAAAATGGTTTGATTTTTATTTTATCAGTGCTAATTTTAGAATAAAAAAGCGATTCTATAAAAGCAAAAATAGGAAACTTTCCTTTTTTATAAAGTAAGCAAACAAACAATACAAGTAACCATACTTTTTTATAATGTTCACTTACAAATTTAAACAAATTACTGTCAGTTACTTTTTGTTGAAACTCTACATTTAGGTTTCTTTCGGTCAACAAATTAGGGTTAGAATAACAAAAAACCCCTAGTGGCATAGCAACTTTGGCAACTGAATTTAAAAAATAATCCAAATTCGCAACTGGTTTTATAGTGTGCTTTACAGCTGAAAAAACATCAGCGTGTGCTACACCAACCATGCTACTCATTTGCCAGGTAGCAATTTTTACCTTTTTCGAAAAATTAATAAATATAGATTGCTCTACAAAACCAATATTTTTGGAAAGATAATTCTCATCTGAAAGCGAGTAGGAAATTATTTCGCAATTCGACTTACAAATAGTGGTCAATTGTTCATAATTTAGAAACGAAACCAAATCCTTATGACACCATAAAAGTAACTCTGAAGGATACAATTCGGTCAGTTTATAAATGGTTTCCGAAATAGTCAAGTTAGCAAAAGTTTCTAAAGATTGTTGGTCTTTAGAAATTTGAATAACCGATTTAAAATCATGAATAACTTGAATCATTGATTGGAATTAAAATTTTAAAACCTCAAACAAATGATGAATTTCTTGCGTTAAGTCCACTTGGTGATTCCCAACGAAAAACCCTTTTTTATCTAAATATTGAGCGTTGGTCATTTCGCCAAAAATTTCATAATCGAAATGTTTCAACACTTCATTTTTAGTAAAATCTCCGGTTACAATTGGTCGACAATCGATTTGATTAGCTTCTAATTTTTTAACAATTTCCGCTCTGTCTAAAGTCGATTCCGGTTTAAGAATAAAACTAAATCCGAACCAACTACTGTTATCTATATTTTTTTGAATGTAAAAATCTTTGTGATTTTCGAATAAAGACACAAATAATTCTGCATTTTTTCTTCTATAATCTAAGAATGAAGGTAATTTTTTCAATTGTTCTACACCAATCACACCGCTCATTTCTACTGGTCGCACGTTATAACCTGGCAAAATAAATCTAAATGATTCTTCAAAAGCATTATCACTTTTGTTAGAAACATGATTTTCTTTTGGTAAATGGCGTGTCCAACCGTGAGCGCGTAAACAAATCATTACATGATACATTTCTTCATCATCAGTCACAATCAAACCACCTTCCATAGTAGCCATATGGTGCGAATAAAAAGTAGAATACGTTCCTACTAAACCAAAAGTTCCTGTTTGTTTTCCTTTAAATTCGGCGCCCATTGATTCGCAATTATCTTCCATTAAGATAATATCTTTATCTCCAATGATTTCGTTTATCGCATCAAAATTATTAGGATTTCCTAACAAGTTTACAGCTAAAATCATTTTAGTAGAATCAGAAACGGCATTTTTCAATTGTTCTAAATCGAAATTCAACGTATGTAAATCTACATCTACAAATTTCAATTTTAAACCATATTGCGCTAAAGGATAATAAGTAGTTGACCAAGAAACGGCAGGCACAATCACCTCATCACCTCTTTTTAGTTTCGGATTTTTAGTAAAAAACATCGCCGCAACTGCAATTAAATTTGCTGATGAACCTGAATTTACCATCACAGCATATTTAGAATTCACATAGCTTGCAAAATCTTCTTCAAATTGTTTCACGCCAGCACCCATGGTGTACATGTCTTTGGCGATAACGCCGTTGATGGCTTCTATTTCTTTTTCGTCCCAAGTAGACGAAGCTAACGGATATTTAATCATGTAAAACTTCTTTTTTAAAATAGTCTAATGTCTTTTTGATACCTTCTTGAAGGCTTGTTTGGTGTTGCCAACCGAATTGTTTCAATTTACTATCGTCAATTAATTTTTGCTTCATGCCGATAGGTTTAGACAAATCGTGTACAAATTTACCAGTGAAACCTATAGCATCGGCAATCGCTTGGTAATATTCATTTATCGTATAATCGAAACCTAAACCTACATTTATGTTTTGTGGCATTTTCTCAAAATTATCTAAAGCGTAAAACACAAAATCGGCTAAATCGCCTGTGTACATAAATTCTCTTCGTGCTAAACCATCACCCCAAATGTCAATTTCAGACGCATTATTTTGTTTGGCTTCGTATATTTTTTTTATTACTGCTGGAACCATATGTGAATGTTCTGGCGAAAATTTATCGTATTTCCCGTATAAATTACAAGGAATTACGGTTTTATATTGCAATGCTGGATTTTCTTTAACGATGTATTCACACAAACGAGTCGCTACTACTTTTGCAATGGCATAACCTTCATTTGTAGGCTCTAATTCGCCTTTTAAAATCAACTCTTCCTGTAATGGATTTTGAGCTTCACGCGGATACATGCAAGAACTGGCCATGTTTAAAAAATACTTCACGCCGTTTTCTTTAGCCGCCATGATGATATTTCTTCCCATATCTAAATTATAAACCAAAAAATCAACAGGACGAGCCATATTGGCCTGAATTCCACCTACTAAACCTGCAGCATGAATAATAATATCAGGTTTGTTTTGTTTGATATAGTTATCAACCGAATCAAAATTTCTTAGGTTTAATTCGGTACTTGATGGCGCTAAAATCTCATAATTTGCAGCCTTTTGATGCTCCAAAATATTTTTACCTACCATACCGTTGCCACCTGTAACAAGAATCTTCATCAATTATTCGTATTTATTTAAGGAATCTCTATCTTTAAAACGAACTACGTATTTTAAATCGTGTTCCATCATGATTCGTACTAATTCTTCAATGGAAGTTTTACTTGGATCCCAACCTAATTGTGTTCGCGCTTTGGTTGGATCACCTAATAAACTTTCTACTTCCGCAGGACGGTAATAATTCGGATCTACTTCAATGATGGTTTTTCCAGTTGCTGCACAAACACCAATTTCGTTTTCGTTTTCACCTTTCCAAATTAATTCGATACCAGCTTCTCTAAAAGCCAATTCGCAAAAATAACGAACCGAATATTGTACGCCTGTTCCAATCACATAATCTTCAGGTGTATCTTGTTGTAGCATTAACCACATACATTCTACATAATCTTTAGCATAACCCCAATCGCGTAGTGAATCTAAGTTTCCTAAGTATAGTTTATCTTGAATGCCGTGTTTAATTCTAGAAGCAGACAACGTAATTTTTCTAGTTACGAAAGTTTCACCTCTTCGTTCTGATTCGTGGTTGAATAAAATTCCGTTAACCGCATACATTCCGTATGATTCACGGTAGTTTTTGGTAATCCAATACGCATATAATTTCGCCACTCCATAAGGAGAACGAGGATAAAAGGGTGTCGTTTCAGTTTGAGGAACTTCTTGCACTTTTCCGTATAATTCTGAAGTAGAAGCTTGATAAATACGAGTAGTTTCACCTAAACCACAAATTCTAATAGCTTCTAGCAAACGTAAAGTTCCCACACCATCAGTTTCAGCAGTATATTCTGGCATATCAAAAGACACTTTAACGTGAGATTGTGCCGCTAAATTATAAATTTCATCTGGACGAATTTCCTGAACCAAGCGAATTAAACTTGTTGCATCAGTCATATCTCCATAATGCAATTTGATTTTTTTGTCTTTATGTAAATCTTTTAGAAGAGATTCAATATATAAATGTTCAATACGTTCCGTATTAAAAGTAGAACTACGACGAATAATACCGTGCACTTCATATCCTTTTTCTAATAATAATTCTGCTAAATACGAACCATCTTGCCCGTTAATACCTGTGATTAATGCTATTTTCATTTTTTGAAACTTCTTGAATTGAAAGTCCAAATATAACATTATCTAGGTAAATCGCAGTATATATTTTTCAATTTTATTTAGTCAAAAAGCCATTTCAAAGTAAAATCACCCCATCTCCAAATCTACCAACCACCTCATCACTCCATCTACCCATAACCTACTCACAACTCAAAACCCAAATCGTAAATCGTAAATCACTTAACTCCAAATCACCAAATCACCAACTCTCCCACTCACCAACTCACAACTCACAACTCACAACTCACAACCCAAATCCAAAATCACTTCACTCTAGCCACAAGCTTCTCATAAAAAGCCACATTCTGATTCGCAATTAAATGAATCTCAAAATGTGATGAAATTCGCAACTTGGCTTGGCGTTCCATGCTTTCCCTTAAAGAAGAATCCGCTAATAACTGTAAAATTCTATCGGCATATTCTTGATGATGAGATGGATGCGCTAAAAAACCAGAAATACCATTTTCTACAATTTCATTTCCCCAACCAATATTGGAGGCAACAATTGCTTTTTCCATCGCCATAGCTTCTAACCAAGAAACTGGTAAGGCTTCGGCGTAAGTTGGAAAAACACAAACGGTGGCTTTCTCAATTTGTTTTTTAACTTCTGAATACGCTACAGGTCCGAAATAAGTTACTTTTTCCAAAGCACTTGGTGTAAATAAATGCTGCATCATTTGCCAAGTAGAAGAATTTCCAGAAATAATATCAGAAGCATCTTTACCTACTAAAACCAGTTGTGCATCGGGATTTTTTTCATGAATGAGATTAAAAGCTAGAGGCAATTCTAACAACCCTTTTTTACGAATTAAAGTTCCAAAATATAAAATGATATCATTATTTTCAGAAGAAATAACATTACTTTTTTCGAACAGACGCATATCAATACCATTGTGAATAATAGTAAAATTATGATTTTGCTTGAAAACTTGATTCGTCATTTTTGCTGTATACGCGCTTACTGAAATATGTCCATTGGCATTTTGTAAGGCTCTTTTTTCATGAAATTTATTTATCCATTTCACGGGACGTTGATCTAAATGACAAAAATAAGTATCACTTCCGTTTAACTTAATGACTATTGGACATTTTTTAGGTTGTATGAAAGAGGTAATCCCTGTCCAGTCAGTTGCTTCAACAATTTCTATTTTCTTTTTTTCGTATAAAGAATTGATGATTTTTTCAATTTTCTTTCGCGTAAAAAACCAAGAAAGACCTTTGAATTTTATATTTTTAATTTGGTGTACTTCCACCTTATGATCTAAAAAAATGGCATCTTTTTGTTGGCCATATACTAAAATAAGTACTTCATGGCCCATAGCCGTAAGCGCATGAGCCAAGTTTTTGATACTCGTACCTAAACCACCAGAATTACCTGTTTTTTCGTGTGGGTATTCGGGGGTAAGAAAGCCAATTTTCATTTTTTATAGTAAGTTTAGATGTTCTTGTACCATTTTATCAATTGTAAAATGAGTTTCAATTAGTAATCGGGTATTTTCACTGATTGTTAATTTTCCTTCAAATACTTTTTGAATAATATCTTTTAATGCTAAAACATCTTTAGGTTTATAAATGTAACCATTTTTGTGGTGTTCAATCGCTTCTTCATTACCACCAACAGAAGTGGTGATAACCGGAACATTCGCACTTAAACTTTCTAAAATAGACAAGCTAAAACACTCCATATGAGTAGGTTGTAATAAATAATCGTACTGAAAATAAATAGCGTACAAATTATTTACACTTCCTTTGAAATTGAAATTATTTGTCAAGTTATATTTCGAAATTAATTCATCCAAATGCGTTTTATATTCGCCACCACCATAAACATCAATCACAATATGATTTTTAATTTCTGTAGGCAAAATATGCACCGCTTCAATTAAATCCTGAATGCCTTTCGATTCTCGTAAATGACAAGCTACTAAAAAAGTAGGATGCATTACAGCTCGGTTAGTTCTAACTTGATACTGTTGGAATTCGATTCCGTTATACACCACAATTGTTTTTTTACTTAAATGATTTCCAAAATCAATTAAAATATTTTTTCTAGTATAATCCGAAACACCTACAAATAAATCTGTATACGGAGCGTAAAGTAATCCTTTTATTCGTTTTTCTACTCTTTTTTTTAAAGGATAACCACCAATTGGTCTTGGATTATGATCGATTGCTATAAATTTCGTGTTGGGATTTTGAAGTTTGACTTTTTTCGAAAATGAGGTACACAACTCTAAAAAATGGGTAATAACTACGTCATATTTTTTATTTTCACTTTCCGAAAACTGTAAAAACTTACTTTCTAAAGTTTGATTTTTTTCTGGAGCAATAATATGTAATTCGGAATACTGACCGTGATGAGACACATTCGGAAAAAACCAATCAATTTGGTAATTCAATTTTAGGCATTCTTGATTAAATAGCCAAAAAAAACGATCCATCCCACCTACTCTTTCAGGCAGTAATTCATAATTACAGATAACAGCTATTTTTTTCATCTATATTATATTAGATAACACCTTAACAATATTAGCACTTGTTCCAAGTAAAGGTTTGCCAATTTGTAGTTGAATCATATCGTTTTGTTCTTGAAGTCGTAAATTAGGTTGTTGTAAATAGCCATTTATGGCTTCAATTAATTCATTTTCATTTTTGGCAATCCAAAGAGCGTTGCCATCAATTACTTTTTTAATGTGTGCATAATTGAAAAAGCGTTGGTCGTTTTTTAGTCCATTTTCTCCATTTCCAAAAACAGTGTTAATTACAGGTTTCTGGAACAACATATTATCCAAACTCATGGTAGATAACATATTCACGCTAATGTCTGTATAAGCCAATAAAGCTCTCAAATTTTTCACATCATTAACTGATGGAATACGTTGCGACCAATTTTCTTGATGGTTGGAACGCGCTTGAAACCAATCTGGATAATTCCAAATAATGAAAGGATATTTATCAGCTAACGATTTAAAACGGGCAGGCTCTTCTGCTGGAGAAGTTCGGACCAATAAATTGACAGCTTGAATAAATTTATTTTCAACAATTCCTTTGGCGATAGCTTCAATATAAACCGGATCATTTGGACTTGTAGAAACATCACCACAACTAAAAAAAACAGTTGGTTTAGTACTATCAATGTTGAATTTTTGAGCAAATTCTTCTTTGGTCGATTGGTATCTTTCCAAAACATACGGTTCAAATTGAGGAGTTCCAACAATATGAATATTCTCTGCTTTAATACTTCGATAAAAATGCAATAATTCCGATTGCATCAATTCACTCCACACTAAATAATAATCAAAATTTCCTGCCATTCTTCCTTTAGAAGCTAAATTGTCCCAACTAAAAATAAAAGCTGAAGTTTTAAGTTTCAATTTTTCTGCGGCATAAATAAGCGGGGCAATATAAGGTGGTCTTTGATGCGTAAAAAACAATAAATCTATATTATTTTCAACAAGTAATTTTTCGTAAGCTTGGGTAAGAGTATGACTTTTAAAAGTCAGTTGCTGAAATGTATTATAGCGTTGAATCCATTTTTCTGAATGAAACATATTGGTGAATCCGAAAATGAATTTAGTAGCCAAACCTCTTGGATTATTACTTCTAGAGCGATTCGCATTTAAATTATCTTCAATACCGAAATTCCCTTTTTTGTGTAGTTGTAAATGAGCAACTTCTTTAGTTTTTCTAAAAAACCAAGTTGGAAATTTTTCTGTAAACACCTCTAATTCAATGATTTTACAATCTAACTGAAAAGATTCATAAGCACTAATTGGCAAGCAAGAAAAAATAACAATAGAATTAAATTCTTTCTTAGCTTCTGAAATAAAATCGCTTAAAATAAAATTTCTAAATCCTACTCCATCTGTGATAACAACTCCTATATTTTTTTTATTCATTAAAACTTCAATTTATTTTTTAACCTCAAAAAATTCTTTAATTATTCTATTGGTATATATTCTGGCGCCTTCGTCATTTAAATGTCCACAAGATGCAAAATATTTATCATCAGTAACCACATTTTCAAAATTATGAATTTCAGGATAAAGTTGTTGCACTTTATTAAAATATTCTAAACCTTTGGTGTTTTCACACATTGGCGTCATCACTACAGTTAACTTGATGTTATTTTGTTTACAAATTTGTTTGATTTCTTCGTAATATTTGTTTCTGATAGGTTGTAAAGAAGAAATATTATTCTTCATATTGCCTTTTTTATGAGAAATTAAAGGGTAATAACCTTTATTATGTAACGTATTAGTGGTTTTTTGGGAAGCTACATCACTCAGTTCTCTAAAACCAATTTTATTGTCAAATTTGATATATCTGTAAAACGGCAAATAATAAATCGGATAAAAATCTGCTTCATTTTCATAATGTTTTTTGATAATATCATTCCTGTGAATATACGGCATAAATCGGGCAGTAGTACCTTCATCTCTTTTTTCATTACAAATACTCAAATCCGCTTCTAAAACTAAATTTTTAATTTCATATTGATTCGCAACCATTAATTTCAAAAGCAGGGCGGTTTCAAACAGATGTGAACCACTCATACCATAATTAAAAGCTTTCAAACCCTGTTTTTCGAATAATTCTGTAACAAAATGATTGTTGGCGCGAGAAGTACCCATAATAATTACATCATACTTTTTATGAGAAGTATGAATCACATTTTCAATTTTATTTCTCTCCGAAGAATGAGAAATAACAACAGTATATACTACATCTAACAACAAAGCAGCTGCAAAAAGCAATAAAAGGGATTGTATCGTAAGTTTTAAAAAACGGTTCATTTATAAAATTTTTGACTCCTTAAAAGAGGCAATTATATGTTGGGTAAAAATTTTAGCTCCAGCAACATTTAGATGTCCGCAAGATGAAAAATAGATATCATCTGTTACTACATCTTCAAAATTATGAATTTCTGGATACCTTTTTTTCAAGGCCTGAAAATAATCCATATTCACAGTATTGGCGCACATTGGAGTGGTAATTGCAATTAAATTAATTTTATAAGTTCGACATAAGTCTTTGATTTTTTGATAATTCTTATTGGCTTTTGGAGCATATTTAGACAAATCGTATGACATGTTTTTACCTTGGTTAGTTAAGGGATAAAAACCTCCATTTTGCAAAGCATTTGATTTTCTTTTCATGATGGAGAAAAACAATTCTCTTACTCCAATTTTGGCTTCATAAACAACATATCTATAAAACGGAACATAATAAAGTGAATTGAAATTTTCAGAAGATTTGTAATAATTGGAAATCGTTTTATTTCTTAAATATGGCATATACAAAGCTCTGGTTCCGTCAGAATAACTTTCAGAATTCACATTCAAATCAACTTCTAACAAAACATTTTTGATGTTCCATTTCTTTTCAATCATTAATTGTAAAAGCAATGCAGATTCTTCCAAACTAGAACCGCTCATTCCGTAATTAAAGGCATGAATGTTTTCTTTTATAAATTCATTCGTTACAATATGATTATTTGCTCTTGAAGAACCTAAAACTACCACATCAAAATTCTTTATATTGCCATTAATTACAGCTTGAATTTTATTTCTTTCTGAAGACTTTCCATAAACATTAGTAAAAATAAAATCCAACAAACAAGCACTTATAACGAGTATAAATACAATTTTTAGAATATATTTTACAAATGATTTCATTTATAATTTAAGTTTTTCAATTAAAATATTGGTGAAAGCAATCGCACCTTCATTATTTAAATGGCTATTATTTTGAAAATAGTTATCATGGGGCAATGCATTTGAAAAATCTTTCAAATTAGGTATTTTGGTTTTTAATTTATTTATAAAACTAAAATCGTTATTTGAAATTCTGAATGGGGCTGTAAAAAAAGTAACCTCTTTTTTAGTACTTAAACTATACTTTACAATAGAATCTAAGTATTTATTATGGGAAATAATTGTTGTTGGCAAGGCATAATTCCCACCTGATAAATGTCCGTATAAAGGCGAATACCCTTTATTTTCATGTATTG
>MGWJ01000045.1 GCA_001800945.1 Flavobacteria bacterium RIFCSPLOWO2_12_FULL_31_7 | reverse complement strand
AAGATAGATTGCGTCGTCATAATTCTGGTTATTCTTTATCAACTAAAAATGGAATTCCTTGGGAATTAATTACTTCATTTAGTCTGTCAAATAGGAGTGAAGCTATGATTTTAGAGAAAAAAATAAAATCTACTGGAGCTAAGCGATATCTAATATCTGTTGGGTTTTATGAACAGTAATTGCGTCCCGTTCGGACGGGAAGGCCGCAGGTTCGAATTCTGCCACCCCGACAAAGGAGAATTCAGAAATGAATTCTCCTTTTTTTATTTTAATTTAATTCTGATTTGTATCTTTGAGTTTCAAATTAATTATCTACAATGAAACACTATTTTTATTTAATATTACTGGCAACTGCTTTAATTTCATGTACTTCTAAACCTAAAAAAGAAGATATTGCAAAGTTAAATGGCTATTGGGAAATTGAAAAAGTTGAATTTCCTGATGGAAATAAGAAAGAATATAAAGTAAATGAGTTTATTGAATTGATTTCTATAAAGGAAAATAAAGGAATTAGACAAAAAGTAGCACCACAATTAGATGGTTCGTTTTTGAAAGGAACTTTGGAAGATAAGATTAGAGTGGTGGATAGTGCGGATTGTTATTATTTGAAAACCAATTCGAAATTTACCAAATGGGAAGAGAAAATACTCTCGGTTTCAGATGGAAGTTTTGTTTTAGAAAACGAAGCCAAGATTGTTTATCACTTTAAGAAATTTGTACCTTACGATAAAAGAAAATAAAATGAAGAGATTTAATGACGATTTTTCGGTTGGTGATGTAATGAAAGAGTTTATGAAATCTAGCAAGCTAGAAGCAGGTTTAGATATTATAAATGTGAAAGAAACCTGGTTTAAAATGATGGGGCCAGCTTTTAAAAATTATACCGAACAAATTGAATTGAAAAGAAATACCCTATATGTGCAGTTGAATTCTTCGGTAGTGAAACAAGAATTAGAATACGGAAAATCAAAAATTATAAAAATGCTAAATGAAGAACTCGACAAAGATTTGATAAAAGAAATAGTCTTTAGGTAAAACGTAAAGGGTTTTGGGTTAAAGGAAATAAAAAAGGCGATTAGAATTTCTAATCGCCTTTTAATATTTATATCACTGCTCACTAAAAACTGAACACTGAATACTCTTTTTAGAATTGCTCTCTTCCAGCAAAGTGGAAAGCACCTTCGATAGCAGCATTTTCATCAGAATCTGAACCGTGAACTGCATTTTCTCCAATTGAAGTTGCATATTTTTTACGGATAGTTCCTTCAGCAGCATCTGCAGGGTTTGTAGCACCAATTAAAGTTCTGAAATCTTCTACAGCATTTTCTTTCTCTAAGATAGCTGCAACGATTGGTCCGCGAGTCATGAATTCTACTAATTCTCCAAAGAAAGGTCTTTCTGAGTGAACTGCGTAAAATTTCTGAGCGTCAGCAACAGTTAATTGAGTTAATTTCATTGAAACGATTCTGAAACCACCTTCAGTAATCATGTTTAAAATTCCACCGATGTGTCCGTTTTCAACTCCATCAGGCTTAATCATTGTAAATGTTCTATTTGTAGCCATTTTTCCTAAATTTTTTGCAAAGGTAGTATTTAATTCTTTATTGCAAAGCGGTTTATTGAAAATTATTGAACAACAGTTCTTACTACACGGAAACCGTAAAATTCGTGAGTTTTTTCTGGAGAAGTAGAAATTCTGTTGGCTGGTCTCACATAATTAGGTTGACTGTCCCAAGAACCACCTCTAACACATTTTTTTTCTCCGCTTTCTGGTCCTTTTGGGTTTTTACCATTTTCAATTTTATAGTAATCTTTGTTGTACCAATCCCAACACCATTCCCAAACGTTTCCGCTCATGTCATATAAGCCTAATTCGTTTTGTAATTTACTACCTACTACATGAGGAACTCCATTACTATTTCCTTTATGCCAAGCAATTTCATCTAATGTATTACTTCCAGAATATTTAAATCCTTTAGATAATTTGCCACCTTTAGCGGCATATTCCCATTCTGCTTCTGTTGGTAATCGGTAACCATTTGCAGCAAAATTACAAGCATAAAATGGTCCGTTCATCGTGTAAACTTGAGTTAAGCCTTCTTTTTTGCTTAACCAATTACAATAAGAAATCGATTCTTCCCAAGTGATGTTATTCATTGGTAATTTATCATTCCAACCCCATTTTGGGGTTTTTGGCATTTTAATTTTTTTAGCTTTTGCATATTGTTTCCATTCCCAAACTGTTACTTCAAATTTGCTAATTTCAAAAGAGTTTATGGTTACTTCATGCTTTTTTTGTTCATCAATTTCTGCAGTTCCATCTGAATCATTTGATCCCATAAAATAAGTTCCGCCTTCTACTTTAATCATAGAAAAGGGAAGTGTAGTAAATGATAATAAAGAAATTGAAATTAGTAGGGTTGTTGTTAGTAAAATTGTTATTTTTTTCATCTTTTTTCGGTTAAATGTTAAATTTGGGTCATTTTTCTGGGACAAATATAGAATTAGACAAAAATAAAACAAGAAAAAACAGATGAATTTTCATTAAATTCGATGAAATGCAGTTTTTTGAAAAACTAAGACGCGTTTTTTTAGTTAAAAATTGCGAATAGTTTAAATTTTGATGATTTTAAAATAGGTATTTAATGGATTTGATAATAAAATGACGTCATTTTTGAATTTTTTCGAATAAAATTCACTGAAGTTATTTTTTCGCTCTTGTAAACTACCATTTGTAAATAATTGGTTTTGAAGTGCTATAATATGATTTATTTTTTCAATATGAACTCTTTTTTCTGCTTTAAGTAAGCGTTTTTCTAGGTTTTCTAACCCTTTTATTTGTTTTACTTCTTGTGCTTTAACGGCACCCATAAAAGATTTGTCTGTTTGCTCAGCGATTCTTAATAATTCAGCAAATTGTTTGCGCAAGGTTTCTTTCTGTTCAGAAAAGTCGATATTAAAAATAGAAACTTCTTTAGTCTTCTTATGAATCAATTCTTGTTGAGATAAAAATAAATCCGACCAACTCAGTTGAAGTTTCTCCATTTTTCCGATTTGTTTTTCAGTTGCCACCACAAATGAATTTCGTAACATTATAATAGGAAAGGTCACTTTTTGAACTTCAAAGTTGCTTTTCAATTCTAACCAATAAGCAATTTCTCCACCGCCGCCAATATAAGCCAAGTTGGGTAAAATTACTTCTTGATATAAAGGTCTTAAAATCACATTCGGACTAAACTTTTCCGGTGAATTTTCAACCAAATCTATAATTTCACTTTCTGAAAACTGAATTTCTGTATTATTTACTTTATAAGTGTTGTTTTCAAAAATAATTCGTTCACGCAAATGATCTTCGATATAAAATAAATTGATTTCTCTCGGATTAACTTGTACAGTGTAGTCTTTTAATTGTTGTAAGGTTTTTGAAACTTGCACAAATGAATTCTGATGAAGTAATTCTTCTTTAATATAAGGTGCGAAAAGCGTTTTTAAATTCTTATCATCACCATCAATGATCACTAAACCTTCTTCTGAAAATAATTCATTCGCTAAAAAACGAGTGGCATCTGCTAAATTATTATGTTCTAAATAGGATTTTCTAAAAACTTCTTTTAAATAAGTTGCTGTTTCCCCAACACCAATGATTTTGGAGAATTCTTCAAATACTTCTTTTAACCCTTCCGTGGATAAACGTCCAACAGGTCCGAAACTTTCTCTTTCCCATTTGATTTTCTTACCTTTTAAATTGAAATGATTGATTTCTTCAAAGTCATGATCTTCAGTTGCCATCCAATAAACGGGTACGAAATTATACTCAGAATAGGCTTCTTTTAATTGCTGACATAAATTAATTGTAGAAGCAATTTTGTATAGAAAATAAGCCGGACCTGTAAATAAATTTAATTGATGACCCGTAGTAATTGTAAAGGTTTTTTCAGATTTCAGTAGTTCAATGTTTGTTTGAGTTGCTTCTGAAACTGGAAAGTTTACATATTGGTTTTTTAAAGCCTCAACTAAAGTGAATCGGTTTTCTAAACTATAATTTTTTGCTTTTTCATCTACTTGAGTAGCAAAATTTTCTAAAGTTGGAAAACGATGGTAGAGTGATTGTATTACTGGTTTTTCATCTAAATAATCCACAATTAGTTTAGAGAAATAACCTGATTTTTGATACGTAATACAATCTGTTGGCATAATTTTTTTTACAAAAATAATCATTTTTCACCATCCACAATTAATTTTTATCTTTGTCAAAACATTTTCCTTTGAAAAATATGCTCTTAATCACGCCGCCTTTTACACAATTGAATACGCCTTATCCTGCAACGGCTTATATCAAAGGGTTTTTAAATACGAAAAACATTTCTGCCTTTCAAATGGATTTAGGTATCGAAGTGATTTTAGAATTGTTTTCAAAAAAAGGATTACAACAACTTTTCCAAACTGCAGAAACCTCAAAACTTACCACAGAAAATTTACAGCGAATTTATAGTTTGAAAAACGATTATATCAATACTATTGATGCTGTTATTGCTTTTTTACAAGGAAATAATCCAACATTAGCGCGACAAGTTTGTAGTGGAAATTTCTTACCAGAAGCGTTTCGTTTCAATCAATTAGATGATATGGAATGGGCTTTTGGAACTATGGGAATGCAAGACAAAGCCAAACATTTAGCTACTTTATATTTAGAAGATTTGTCAGATTTCATTGTGGAATGTATCGATGGAAACTTCGGATTTAGTCGTTATGCAGAACGATTGGGAAGAAGTGCGAATTCGTTTGATGAATTGTATGCGGAATTACAAAACGAAACTACATATATTGATAAAATCACACTTAAAATTTTAGAAAAAAGAGTTAAAGAAATACAACCAAAACTAGTTCTAATATCCGTTCCTTTTCCAGGGAATTTATATAGCGCTTTTCGTTCAGCTCAATTTATAAAAACCAACTTTCCTGAAATTAAGATTTCTATGGGCGGCGGTTTTCCGAATACCGAATTACGCAGTTTAAAAGATACTAGAGTTTTTGAGTTTTTCGATTTTATTACGCTTGATGATGGCGAATTACCTGTAGAACTTTTATGTTCTAAAATTCAAAATCCAAATTCTGATGAGTTTAAGCGAACTTTTTTCCTAGAAAACAACGAAGTCGTTTATAAAAATAACACCACAAAACCCGATTATAAACAAGCTGAAGTCGGAACACCAGATTATTCGGATTTATTGTTAGATAAATATATTTCTGTTATTGAAATCGCGAATCCGATGCACAGCTTGTGGAGTGATGGTCGTTGGAATAAACTTACCATGGCGCACGGTTGTTACTGGGGAAAATGTACGTTTTGCGACGTGTCTTTAGATTATATAAAAATTTACGAACCTATTGCGGCTAAAATTTTAGTCGACAGAATGGAAGAAATGATTTTGCAAACTGGCGAAACAGGTTTCCATTTTGTAGATGAAGCTGCACCGCCTGCTTTAATGCGTGAAGTGGCTTTAGAGATTCTAAAACGAAAGCTTGTTGTGACTTGGTGGACCAACATCCGCTTCGAAAAAAGTTTTACGCAAGATTTATGTTTGCTCTTAAAAGCTTCTGGTTGCATTGCTGTTTCTGGCGGATTGGAAGTTGCTTCTGATAGGTTATTAGCTCTTATTAAAAAAGGAGTAACCGTAGAGCAAGTGGCGAAAGTGACACATCATTTTACAGAAGCCGGAATTATGGTTCACGCGTATTTAATGTATGGTTATCCTACGCAAACCATTCAAGAAACGGTAGATAGTTTAGAAATGGTGCGACAATTGTTAGAATTAGGTGTAATTCAATCCGGTTTTTGGCATCAATTTGCGATGACTGCACATTCTCCAGTTGGTTTAAATCCCGAAGAATTTGGTGTAATTCCACAACAAAATGAAATTACTTTCGCAAATAACGACATTCAATTTAAAGATAAAACAGGAATTAATCATGATAAGTTCAGTTTCGGACTGAAAAAATCGTTGTTCAATTATATGCATGGAATTTGTTTTGATTATGAGTTGCAAGATTGGTTCGATTTTAAAATTCCAAAAACAAAAATCCAACCTGATTTTATCGAAAAAGCTATTTTTGATACTTCTGATTTTTCATTAAAACCTACTGCTAAAATTATCTGGATCGGAAATCAGCCTATTACTGAACATTTTACCAAATCGAAAAAAGGTAATTCTTGGGAAATGTCAAAACTAACGTTTCATTTTAAATCCGATGCGGTTGAAATTACGCTCGAAAAAGAACTTGCAAATTGGTTAGCAACTACGCTTCCTACAATAACAATGAAAAGCGTTTTACTAAAAGATATCAAGCAAGATTTTGAAATTAATTTTGAAGATTTCGAATTGTTTTGGTTCAGTAAACCGATGAAAACACTAAGAGAATCAGGATTGTTAATTCTTTAGTTTTTTATATTTAAGACTTTTAATTGCGTTAATTTAGTGTTGTTTTAGTATTATTTTTATATTAAAATGTGTTTTTTATTGATTTTTTCTTATATTTAAAAATTATAGAGAACCCCCTTTTATGAACACACTAGTTAATAAATTCAAAAATTCAACTTATTTCAAAGTTGTTTCTCTCGTGTCTTTAGTTTCGTTCGGATTGCTATTAATTGTAGTTTTCCTATATTTTTATATGCGTGTTCAAGAAAAAGCAATTTTTAAGAGCAGTAAAGAATTATATGAAAATGAAATCAATTCCCTTTTAAAATTAAATTCAGAATCCTATTCAGCGGTTGTGGTTGATGCCACCTATTGGGACGAATTTGTTGAATTTACAAAAACCAAAAATTTAAAATGGTTTAACACTTCCATTGCGGTTTTAATTGATACCTATAACGTGGAATATTTATCAGCTTATTCTGAAGATGGCGAATTTATTACTAAAGTTTCTACACTAAAAATAAAGACAAAAGACTTTGTTCCTAAAGAAGTTTTTAATCGTATAAAAGAAAAGAAATTCGAAAAGTTTTATATGAGAATTCCAGAAGGAATTGTTGAAATATATGGCGCGTCAATTCATCCTTCTAACGATCCTTTTAAAAATAAAACGAAACCATCTGGCTATTTCATTATGGCTCGACTTCTTGATAGAGAATATTTTGCCAATATTGAAGAAATTTGTAGTTCTAATATAAAATTTTACACTGGAAATGAACAGGCTTTAAAAACAGTTTTTACAACGATTTCACTTCAAGATATCAATAAGAAAGAAGTTTCTAAATTGTATTTCAAAAGATCTTACAATATTGATTTTTACATCACAAAAAGTATTTTATGTACGATGGCATTAGCCATACTTTTTGCATGGGCCGTATTTTTGTATTATTCGAATAAATGGGCTCGATTGCCGTTAAATTTAATTAAGAAAATTCTAAAGAAAAACGACACTTCTGCTATTGAAGATTTAAAAAGTATTAAAGGCGAATTTCGTTACATGGGAAAACTTTTTGAAGAAAATTTCAAACAAAAAGCGGAACTGATTTCGTCTAAACAAAAAGCAGAAGAAAGTGATAAATTGAAGTCGGCATTTTTGATGAATTTATCTCACGAAATTAGAACGCCAATGAATGCCATTGTTGGTTTTTCATATTTGTTGTTAGATGAAAAAATTACTGATGAAGAAAAACAAGAATTTGTTAGAATTGTGCAGTATAATAGTAGAAGTTTGCTAAGTATAGTGGATGATTTAATCGAAATGTCAAAAATTGATTCGGATTTAATTAAACCCAACTACAGCAATGTAAATTTAAATAATCTCTTAAAAGCAGCTTTTGAATCGGCTAATTTTTCTAATAAAAACGAGAATGTGGTGGTGAAATTACAAGAGCCAGATGAGAAGATTAAAAAAAATATTGTAACGGATCCAGTTAAACTGAATCAAATTATTATAAATCTTTTAAACAATGCTTTGAAATTTACAGATGAGGGTTTTGTTATTTTAGATTACGAAATAGATACCAATCAAAATCTGATAGTCTTTCATGTTAAAGATTCCGGAATTGGTATGCCTGAGGAATTTAAAGACAAAGTTTTTAAACGTTTTAATAAAATCAATGCTAAAAATATTTCTGCGAACGAAGGTTTGGGCTTAGGTTTAGCCATTTCGAAATCGTATGTAGAAATGTTAGGTGGAAGTATTTCTGTAGAAACAAAAGAAGGTTTAGGCTCTACTTTTACGTTTACAATTCCATTAAAATATGCTGAAAAAGAAACAATTGAAGAAGAGAAAGTACATCAAATTGTGAATTATAATGTAGGAAATAATGAGGTGCTTTTGGTGGCTGAAGACGATAATATCAATTTTAAACTTATCGAAAAATTGTTAAAAATATTTAATTTCAATGTTATTCGTGCTAAAGACGGATTAGAGGCTGTTGAAATTTGTAAAACTAATTCTGAGATTGATTTGGTTTTTATGGACATTAAAATGCCTAATTTAGATGGTTATGGCGCTTTTGTAAAGATTAGAGAATTCAATAAAGAAATCCCAATAATTGCACAAACTTCGTATTCATTTCCAGAAGAAGTTGAGAAAATTAAACAACTGGGTTTCAATGATTTTATCTCTAAACCTTTGGATAAAGAAAAATTATATGAATTAGTGAAAAAATATTTTAACAAGTAAAATTTAAACTATATCATTTTTGCAAATTCTTGTAAATAAATTTTACGAAAACGTTTTCTTTTCCTTATTTTTACGCTCAAATTATATGTAATTATGAGTAAACCTTATAAAGTTTCAGTAAATCAAAATCAAGTATTTCAACTTACTGAAAACAGCTTAACTACTTTAGATGCTGTAAGTGTAGAAGAAAATCATTTTCATATTCTAAACGAAAACACTCCTTTTCAGGCAGAAATTTGTGCTGCCGATTTCAATTCTAGAAAATATTCAGTAAAAGTAAATGGAAATACCTATGATGTTTCCATTGCGAATGAATTAGATTTATTAATTGAATCTATGGGAATTTCGGTTGGTGCTGGAAAAGTTGTAAATGAGATTAAAGCGCCAATGCCAGGACTAATTCTTGAAGTTTGTGTAGCTGTCGGTCAAGAAGTTGCAGAAAACGAAGCCTTATTAATTTTAGAAGCTATGAAAATGGAAAACACTTTGGTGTCGCCTCGTAGTGGAAAAATCAAGTCTATTGCCGTTGAAAAAAGTAACGCGGTAGAAAAAGGACAATTGTTAATTGAGTTTGAGTAAAAAAGAGCCAAGTAAAAAGTTAAAAGTGAAAATCTTTGTGTCTTAGTGCCTTCGTGGCAAAACATAGTTTAAATGAGAAAAATATTAGTTGCAAATAGAGGTGAGATTGCCATTCGAGTAATGCAAACCGCTAAAAAAATGGGAATTAAAACGGTTGCGGTGTATTCCACTGTAGACAGAAATTCACCACACGTGAAATTTGCCGATGAAGCCGTTTGTATTGGTGAAGCGCCATCCAATCAATCGTATTTATTAGGTGATAAAATTATTGAAGTTTGTAAACAATTAGGCGTAGACGGAATTCATCCAGGTTACGGATTTTTGAGTGAAAATTCAGATTTCGCAGAATTGGCCGAAAAAAATAACATAACGTTCATCGGACCGAAATCGAAAGCCATGAAAATTATGGGAAGCAAATTAGCGGCTAAGGAAGCAGTGAAAGCTTTCGATATTCCTATGGTTCCTGGTTTAGATGAAGCTATTACAGATATCGCTTTAGCGAAAAAAGTCGCGTCAGAAATTGGTTTTCCAATTTTAATTAAAGCGTCTGCTGGTGGTGGTGGAAAAGGAATGCGTATCGTAGAAAACGAAGCAGAATTTGAATCGCAAATGGACAGAGCCATTTCGGAAGCTACTAATGCTTTCGGAGATGGTTCTGTTTTTATTGAAAAATATGTAGGTTCGCCTCGTCATATCGAAATACAAATTATGGCTGATAGTCATGGAAATATTTTGTATTTATTTGAAAGAGAATGTAGTATCCAACGTCGTCATCAAAAAGTGGTGGAAGAAGCACCTTCTTCAGTTTTAACACCAGAAATTAGAAAAGCAATGGGTGAAGCGGCTGTGAAAGTGGCACAATCTTGTGATTATTTAGGAGCTGGAACTGTTGAATTCTTATTAGATGAGAAGAAAAATTTCTACTTCTTAGAAATGAATACGCGTTTGCAAGTAGAACATCCGGTAACAGAAATGATTACAGGTTTAGACTTAGTTGAAATGCAAATTCGTGTCGCTCGTGGCGAAAAATTAACGATTACACAAGACGATTTAGAAATTAAAGGTCATGCCATGGAATTACGTGTGTATGCGGAAGATACGTTAAATGATTTCTTGCCAAGTGTTGGACATTTAGAGGTGTACCAAATTCCAGTAGGTGAGGGAATCCGTGTTGATAATGGTTTCGAACAAGGAATGGATGTGCCAATTTACTACGATCCCATGTTAGCGAAATTGATTACTTATGGTAAAACACGTGAAGAAGCTATCGAATTGATGATTAAAGCGATTGCCAATTATCATATTGAAGGAATTAGCACCACGTTACCTTTCGGAACTTTCGTAATGGAACATGAAGCGTTCCGTTCAGGAGATTTTGATACGAACTTCGTAAAGAAATATTACGACAGCAATAAACTAAAAGCCAAATTCGATAAAGAAGCCGAAGTGGCAGCTCTAGTAGCATTGAAGAAGTATTTAGAAGATAAAAATATTGTAAGAGTTCCGAATTAAAGAGCCAAGTAAAAAGGGCCAAGTAAAAAGTGAAAATCTTTGCGAGCTTTTGCGAATTCTTTGCGCTCTTTGCGGTTAAAAAAAGAAATTATGTTAGACAAAATAAAAATATTAGAAGATAAAATCGCCTTAGCGAAATTAGGTGGTGGTGAAAAACGTATCGCTTCGCATCATGCTAAAAAGAAATTAACGGCAAGAGAAAGAGTAGAATACTTACTAGATGAAGGTTCTTTTGAGGAAATCGGAATGTTAGTTACACACAGAACGACCGATTTCGGAATGGAGAAAGAACAATATTACGGAGATGGAGTAGTAACAGGTTACGGAACAATCAACGGAAGAGCGGTTTATATTTTTGCACAGGATTTTACTGTTTTTGGTGGTTCGTTATCAGAAACACACGCTGAAAAAATTTGTAAAGTGATGGATATGGCGTTGAAAAACGGTGTTCCGATGATTGGATTAAATGATTCTGGTGGAGCTCGTATTCAAGAAGGTGTGCGTTCGTTAGGTGGTTATGCGGATATCTTTTACAGAAACGTTCAGGCGTCTGGAGTGATTCCGCAAATTTCTGCGATTATGGGACCATGTGCTGGTGGAGCGGTTTATTCTCCAGCGATGACGGATTTCACAATGATGGTGGAAAACAACAGTTATATGTTTGTTACGGGTCCGAATGTGGTGAAAACCGTTACAAATGAAGAAGTAACTTCGGAAGAATTAGGAGGAGCGAGTACACATTCGACTAAATCTGGAGTGGCGCATATTACCTCTGAAAATGGTATTGAATGTTTAGAAGATATCAAACGATTGTTAAGTTATGTGCCTCAAAATAATAGAGAAACTACACCAAGAATTCCGTTTGAATTGAAAGATGAAATCAGAGAACAACTGAGTAATATCGTACCCGATTCTGCGAATAAGCCTTACGATATGCATGATGTTATCAAAGGTATTATCGATGAAGATTCTTTCTTTGAAATTCATAAAAACTTTGCAGAGAACATTATTGTTGGTTTCGCTCGTTTAGGAGGAAGAAGTATTGGTATTGTTGCCAATCAGCCGATGTTTTTAGCAGGTTGTTTAGATGTTAACAGTTCGATTAAAGCGGCTCGATTTGTACGTTTTTGCGATTGTTTCAATATTCCTTTATTGGTATTAGAAGACGTTCCAGGATTTTTACCAGGAACAGACCAAGAATGGAACGGAATTATTACGCATGGAGCGAAATTATTATACGCCTTCAGTGAAGCAACTGTGCCGAGAATTACAGTAATTACCCGTAAAGCTTATGGTGGTGCGTATGACGTAATGAACTCGAAACACATTGGTGCGGATATGAATTTTGCTTGGCCAAGCGCAGAAATTGCGGTAATGGGAGCAAAAGGAGCTTCAGAAATTATCTTTAAGAAAGAAATTAGTGAAGCCGCTGATCCTGCAGCCAAATTATTAGAAAAAGAACAAGAATATGCGGATTTATTCGCGAACCCATATACTGCAGCGCAACGTGGTTTTATTGATGAGGTGATTTTACCAAAAGATACTCGTAAGAAATTAATAAAAGCGTATAGTATGTTAGAAAACAAAGTAGTAGATTCTCCGAAACGCAAACACGGAAATATTCCTTTATAAGATTATATTTCTTTATAAAAACAAAAACTCTCAATGTGAATTGGGAGTTTTTTTATGCCTATATGTGAATTGGAAAAATATATTTGCAGAAGCGAGTTTTGGAAATGAAGTTGTCAAAACTGGAAATGACTATGCAAGAACTGGAAATGACTGTGCAAGAAATGGAAATGCCGATGAAAGAAGTGGAAATAACTATGAAAGAAATGGAAATACCGATGCAATAAATGGAAATGACTATGAAAGAAGTTGAAATGACTATGAAAGAAGTTGAAATAACTATGAAAGAAATGGAAATGACTATGCAAGAAATGGAAATACCGATGCAATAAATGGAAATGACTATGAAAGAAGTTGAAATAACTATGAAAGAAATGGAAATACCGATGCAAGAAATGGAAACGAATATGAAAGAACTGGAAATGAATATGCAAGAACTGGAAATGAAACTGTAAAAAATGGAAACGAAGTAGTTAAAACTGGAAATGAAGTTTCAAGAAGTACGATGTGGTGTTGTGTTTTTATAACAAGACCTGACAGGTTCTTAAAACCTGTCAGGTCTAATGTAATATGCTATAGCCTGTATGTGAATCTGTGCTTTTGGGTATTACTCCCAATTCGTTATGTTTTTTGTCCAAGCTTCAATTATGAAGGGGTCAATAACAAGCATGACTAACTTTATAGGGAATTTATTGTTTTCAGATTGTGGATTCGTCATAACTAGATACTTATTCACCGTATCATAATAGTACATCATAGTATTTACGGTTGCAGTTTTCGAAACCTTAAAATTTGGAATTTCGCTAGTTATTAAGTTGTTAAATGCAGCTTCATCCATGAAATTATTGTTTAAAGTGCCAACTGCAATAGCGATACTATCTTTAGTATACATAATCATTTTTTTCTCGTCTTTTGAAACTATTAAATCTTCCACGAGAAAACTACCTTCGGCTCTTAAACCTTTAGAAGTTGCTTCTGGAAATAATTTATGAATTTCATTGTATGATTTTCTTAATTGCGCAAGAGTCAATTGAGTAAATAGAAAGGCAACGAGTATTAAAATGCTTTTTTTCATAGTGGTTTTTTATTTCAAAACGTGATGTGCCAAAACCTTTTGCACATCATACACATTTACCGATTTGTTGAACTGTTTTACAATGCTTGGTTGCGCTTCGCTAGAAATCCAAATTTTTAATTCTGCTTCTAAGTCGAATGTTCCAGCGGTTTCTATGCTGAAACGTGTGATGCTTTTATACGTTATTGTTTTATATTCTGTTTTACTTCCTGTAAGACCTTGCACATCGACTAAAATTAGACGTTTGTTTGTAAAAATAAAGGTATC
>MGWJ01000044.1 GCA_001800945.1 Flavobacteria bacterium RIFCSPLOWO2_12_FULL_31_7 | reverse complement strand
GGTGCGCTTCAATATGAAGTTATTCAATATCGTTTAGAGCACGAATACGGCGCGAAATGTACGTATGAGAACTTTCCAGCTTACAAAGCGTGTTGGGTGCTTCCAGACGATCCTAAAAACGAAGAGTTTAAAGAATTCAAACGTGTGAAACAAAAGTTCATGGCACATGACAAACATAATCAATTGGTATTTTTAGCGGATAGTGAATTTTCGATTCAAATGACACAGCAAAAATATCCGAGTGTAAAATTATATTTCACGTCTGATTATCATAAAAACGAAAATTAAACTTTCTATTTGTCACCTATTGATTATTAATGCATTATTTTTGTAAGTATGCTAGAAGTAGAAAAACATAATTTCGAAAAAACCGCCATCGTAGGGTTGGTGACACAAAACCAAAGTGAAGAAAAACTAAACGAGTATTTAGACGAGTTAGAATTTTTAACTTTCACAGCTGGTGGCGAAGTGGTCAAACGATTTTCTCAGAAAACCGATAAACCACATCCAAAAACGTTTGTAGGAACTGGAAAACTTGAAGAAATTAAAACCTACATCAAAGAACACGGAATAGATTCTGTAATTTTTGATGACGAATTAACGCCTTCTCAACAAAAAAACATAACAAGAGAATTAGATTGTAAAGTATTAGACCGAACCAATTTAATCCTAGATATTTTTGCACAACGTGCCGAAACTTCCTACGCCAGAACCCAAGTAGAATTAGCACAATGTCAATATTTATTACCGCGATTAACGGGAATGTGGACACACTTAGAACGTCAACGAGGTGGAATTGGAATGCGTGGACCTGGAGAAACAGAAATTGAAACAGACAGACGTATTGTTCGAGATCGAATTTCGTTATTGAAAGAGAAAATTAAAGTAATTGACAAACAAATGTCGACACAACGTGGTAATCGTGGTGCGATGGTTCGAGTGGCTTTAGTGGGTTATACGAATGTTGGAAAATCAACTTTAATGAATGCCGTTGGGAAAAGTGAAGTATTTGTGGAAAATAAACTTTTCGCCACTTTAGATACAACTGTTAGAAAAACGGTGATTAAAAACTTACCTTTCTTACTTTCTGACACGGTTGGTTTCATTAGAAAACTACCTACTCAATTAGTCGATTCATTTAAAAGTACGTTGGACGAAGTTAGAGAAGCCGATTTGTTATTGCACGTAGTTGATATTTCTCATCCAGAATTTGAAGATCATATTGCAGCAGTAAACAAAATTTTATTAGACATAAAAAGTGCCGATAAACCCACGATAATGGTTTTTAATAAGATTGATGCGTACAAGTATGTAAAGATTGATGAAAACGACGAAACGGTTGAAAAAACCACCAAAAACTTCTCACTTCAAGATTGGAAAAACACTTGGATGAGTAAATTAGGTGAAAACAACACGCTTTTTATTTCGGCAACTGAAAAAGAAAACTTTGAAGCTTTTAGAGAAATCGTTTATGAAGCCGTTAGAAAAATTCATATCAGTAGATTCCCGTATAATAAATTTTTATATCCAGATTATAAAGATGTGATTGAGGAAGAGGAGGAAAATTAGTATTCAGTCGCAGTGTTCAGTCTCGGTTTTCAGTTTTAGTATTTAGTTATCAAAAAAACCAGTCAAGTTTATAATTTGACTGGTTTTTTTATACTTCATAATTTCGAATTATTTCTTTTTGAATAACGGAACTGCGGAACACGCTTCGCCAAACATTACGCTTTTAGAAACCTTCATTAATTTTTGAATCGCTAAAGTATACACTTCATTTGGTACTTCTTTTTTCGAACAGCCTTTTAAAATTAAAGGTTTGTCGAAATATTCGGTGTAATCTAATTTGTTTAAAATATCTTGGTACCAATCGATAATAGCCGTTTTTTTATCACCATGAATGACTTTTAAAGCATACGGTGCTAAATGAACGGCAACTAATGTGTAAGCCCAAGCGGGTAAAATTGCATCTTCTGAACAATATAAAGCTACATATTTGTCTTCGTATAAAGACCAATCCGTTTCTTTTAATTGTGATCTAAATTCGGTTTCTTTTAAAATAAAACCACCAAACAACCATTGCGAAATGTCTAATACTATCACATGATCATCCGGATAATAATCTTCTAAATCGAAAACCATTAACTTGCTAGTAGCTACTTTATTTACTATCTCGTCCATTTTTCAGTCTCAGTTTTCAGTCTCAGTCTCAGTCTCAGTTTGCAATTAATTACTGCTTACTGTTACTGAAAACTGAATACTAAATTAAAGCATTCCTAATTCTAATTTGGCTTCTTCACTCATTAAATCTTTGCTCCAAGGTGGATCAAAAGTAATTTCTACTTCACAAGATTTAATTGTATCAATTTTTTGCACCTTCTCCTCTACTTCTTTTGGTAAAGATTCGGCAACTGGGCAATTTGGCGAGGTTAATGTCATTAAAATTTTAACTTCATTATCTTCGTTAATCATCACATCATAAATCAAACCTAATTCGTAAATATCAACCGGAATTTCTGGATCATAGATTCCTTTTAATGCTTTTACTACGCTTTCGCCTAAGTTGATTTCGTCTTTAAATTCTTCCATTTTAATTTGATTTTAACATATAAGTCATATAAGTTTTTATTCTTATGATTTTGCTTATATGTTTTCGTTTATTAGTTCATTTAAGTTTTATTTAAGCATAAAGTTAGTTTTTTTCAAACTTATATGACTTATATGTTTCATGTTATTGCCTTGCTTCGAATGCCAAAGCATACATTTTTATCTTTTTAATCATCGAAACTAAACCGTTAGCACGAGTAGCTGAAAGATGTTCTTTTAAGCCAATTTCGTCCACAAAATCAGTGTTAGCTTCTAAAATTTCAGCTGGTGTTTGGTTGGAAAAAGCTCGGATTAAAATGGCAATAATACCTTTGGTTAAAATCGCATCACTATCTGCAGTAAAAACTACTTTTCCGTCCTTTTCTTCGGCATGTACCCATACTTTAGATTGACAACCTTTAATGATGTTATCTTCCGTTTTATATTGCTCTTCAATGATTGGTAAGCCTTTTCCTAATTCGATAATGTATTCGTAACGTTCCATCCAATCGTCGAACATGGAAAATTCGTTAACAATTTCGTTTTGTATGTCTTTTATTGTCATTATTCTTGTTCTGCTAATTTTGTAATTTTATTAACCAATTGTGCCACTTCCGCTGGTGGGAAACCATGATCAAATCCATTTGCTGGATACTTTACTCCTTTTGATTCGAAAGTAATATTCGCATGAGCGGCACCATCATAATATCTTTTCTCTGTTGGCCATTTCAAGTCTTTCACCTTTTCTAAATCCACAGCAGAAGCTAAAGCTGAAATTTCTTTCCAATCCGCATCAGAAAGTGTTTTAGCAACTTCATATTCTTTAAAATCTCTAGTTTTAGAAACAAAAAGCGTTTGATTTTCAACCTTTATAGACAAGAAAACACCTCTTGAAGTAGCTTCATAATAAAGAGTTGGCACCTCATTTTGTTGCATGGTTACTTTTCCCGAAGTCACTACACTTTGATCTGGAAAAACTGTTTTATTTTCCACTACATTCGTTTCTGTAGCTTTCTTTTTGCAGTTGCAACTTGTAATTGTAATGGCGATAGTTGCTAATATTGTAAGTGCTTTCATACTTGATATTTTTTTTTAAAACATATAAGTCATATAATTTTTTGTTTCAAACAGTATATGTCATGTGTTTATTAGTTTATAAAAGAATTTAAGATAACATCATTTTTGCTTTTTTAACGGCTTCTACAAATATATCAATTTCTTCTTTAGTATTATAAAAAGCAAAACTGGCTCTTATCGTACCTGGAATTTTGAAAAAGTCCATAATAGGTTGCGCACAATGATGTCCGGTACGCACCGCTATACCTAATTTATCTATAATCGTGCCAATATCATACGGATGAATATTTTCGATATTAAATGAAATCACCGAAGCTTTTTTAGTTAAATCCGTTGGGCCATAAATCGTAACGCCTTCAATTTCTTGTAAACGTTTAGTTCCGTATTCTAATAATTCGTGTTCGTGTTTGGCAATGTTATCAAAACCTACTTCATTCATATAATCAATTGCTGCTCCGAAAGCAATTCCACCGCAAATATTTGGTGTTCCCGCTTCAAATTTATGAGGTAAATCAGCATACGTTGTTTTTTCGAAAGTTACGGTAGCAATCATTTCTCCTCCACCTTTGTAGGGTGGTAATTTACGTAACCATTCTTCTTTTCCGTATAACATTCCTACTCCAGTTGGGCCACACATTTTGTGCGCTGAAGTCACATAAAAATCAACATCTAAAGCTTGTACATCTGGTTTAATATGCGGACAAGATTGCGCGCCATCAATTAAAACTGCTGCGCCAACAGCATGCGCTTTTTGAATAATTTCTTCAATCGGATTTAAAACTCCTAAGGCATTTGAAATATGATTACAACAAACTAATTTGGTTTTGTTTGTCAATAATGTATCGTACTCATCCATGATTAATTCGCCATGAATATTCATCGGAATGACTTTTAAAATCGCACCCGTGTGTTCACATAACATTTGCCAAGGCACAATATTACTGTGATGCTCTAATGCTGAAACGATAATTTCGTCATCTTTATGTAATAAGGAAGCAAAACCATTCGCTACTAAATTAACACTTTCAGTAGTTCCGGAAGTGAAGATAATTTCATAAGAATCTTTGGCATTAAAATGCTTTTGGATTTTGAATCGCGCTTGTTCATAAGCATCCGTGGCTAATTGACTCAAGGTATGTACACCACGATGAATATTAGCGTTGTATTTGGAATAATACTCCACAATGCTATCAATAACTGCTTGCGGTTTTTGCGAAGTGGCACCATTATCAAAATACACTAAAGGTTTTCCGTTTACGGTTTGGGACAATATTGGAAATTGTGCTCTTATTTTTTGAACATCAAACATATCATAACTATTTGTGGCAAATTTACGATATGATAATTTAAAATAGGAATAAATAAAGATTAAAATCTAGTTAAAAATGCAATTATTGAATTTACTTAAACAAACGAAGCGTACAAAAACAAAAAACCAGTTAAATACTTAAATTTAACTGGTTTTATTAATATTATAAATGTTATGCTTCTTTAAAACATCTTTTATTAAACACGATTAAAATACCAAATCCAGTTGAAATCGCTATATCCGCTACGTTGAAAATCGCATTGAAAAAAGTAAAGGGTTTTCCGCCAATAAAAGGCACCCATTCTGGCATTAGGGCATCTTTAATGATTGGAAAATAAAACATATCTACTACTTCACCATGAAACCAAGTTCCGTAAGGTTCGTTGGAGAAAATGGTTGCAACTTGACTGTTACTATCATTAAAAAGCACACCATAAAAAACAGAATCAATAATATTACCAATGGCTCCTGCTAAAATTAATGTAATAGCGATAATTAAGTAATTTGATAAGCCTTTTCTAATTGAATCATACAACCACCAAGAAATTCCTCCAACTGCAAAAATTCTGAAAATCGTTAAAAATAATTTACCATAATCACCTGGAATTTGTGCACCCCAAGCCATACCTTCGTTTTCTACAAATAAAATTTTAAACCATGCATTTTCTTCTTTACCAAACACATCAATGTGTTCATTTAAAATGAAGTTTGTTTTGACATAGACTTTAGAAATTTGATCAATTAGAAGTATAATAAATACAAAGATGTAAGCTTTTTTAATGTTCATTTTTTAATTTTTTACAAAAATAGCAATTTAAAGTAATAAAAAACGCCCCAAAAGGAGCGTTTATAAATTTATTAACGTTTTTTAACGCTGTAAATTTTTGGCTTCAATGCTCATAGTAGCGTGAGGAACAATTTTTAATCTTTCTTTATTGATTAATTTTCCTGTTACTTTACACAAACCGTATGTTTTGTTTTCGATACGAATTAAAGCGTTTTTTAAATCACGAATAAATTTTTCTTGACGAATAGCTAATTGCGAATTTGCTTCTTTACTCATCGTTTCACTTCCTTCTTCAAAAGCTTTGAAAGTTGGTGAAGTATCGTCAGTTCCATTGTTGGAATCGTTTAAATAAGCACTCTTAATTAAATCTAAATCGTTCTTAGCTTTTTCTAATTTTGAATTGATTAATTCTTTGAATTCAGCTAATTCTGCATCTGAGAATCTTATTTTTTCATCTACCATAATTCCTTTTTTTTTAGTTATTTTCAATTTAGGTATAATGCAATTGATTTTCCTATTTTGAAATTAAGATTATTGTTTTTAGCTCATCAAACTCAATTTCTGTACCATTATTAATTTCTGATACAAAAACTAGTTCATTTGTAAGTGTTTCTGATTTGATATACGATAAATTTGCGTTTACGGCTTGTTCAATCGTTTCATTATTTTGAATTTGAACGGTAATTTTATCTGTAACTTCTAAACCAGAATCTTTACGAATATTTTGAATTCTGTTGACTAACTCTCTAGCTATCCCTTCTTTACGTAATTCATCAGAAATTGTAATGTCTAATGCAACTGTAATTCCATTCGAATTGGCGACTAACCAACCTGGGATATCTTGAGACGAAATCTCTACATCTTCGATTGTTAAAGTAATACTTTTTTCTGAACTAACAATTGTTATTTCACCAACTTTATCTAATTCATTTATTTGATCTTGAGAAAAAGCCTGTATCTCTTTGGCAATCAATCCCATATCCTTACCAAAGCGTGGTCCTAATGCTTTAAAATTTGGCTTAATTTGCTTTACTAAAACACCAGAAGCGTCTTCTAATAGTTCTATTTCTTTAACGTTAACTTCCGCTTTAATTAGGTCTTCAATCGCTAAAATTTCAGATTTGAAAACCTCATCAAGTACCGGAATCATTACTCTTTGCAACGGTTGACGTACTTTAATCATTTCCTTTTTACGTAGTGATAAAACCAATGAAGAAATCGTTTGCGCTTTCTGCATTCTACTTTCTAGTGATTTATCAACAAAGTTTTCAACCGAAACTGGGAAGTTCGCCAAGTGAATACTTTCAAAACTTTCCTTATTAGTTGTGGCATTCAGGTCTTTATACAGCTTATCCATAAAGAACGGCGCAACAGGTGCCGATAATTTAGCCACCGTAACTAAACACGTATAAAGCGTCTGATACGCTGCAATTTTGTCTTGCGCGTAGTCACCTTTCCAGAATCTACGACGACACAAACGCACATACCAGTTACTTAAATTCTCTTGTACGAAGTCGGAAATCATCCTTGTTGCACGAGTAGGTTCGTAATCCGCATAGGCTTCATCCACTTGTTGAATTAAAGTATGTAATTCTGATAAAATCTAACGGTCAATTTCTGGTCTTTCTGCTAATGGAACCTCAGCTTCCGCATAAGTAAATCCATCAATATTAGCATATAAACTAAAGAAAGAATACGTATTGTATAAGGTTCCGAAGAATTTTCTTCTAACCTCAGCAATTCCTTCTGAATCGAATTTTAAGTTATCCCACGGATTGGCGTTTGAAATCATGTACCAACGTGTCGCATCTGGACCAAATTCCGTCAATGTCTCAAATGGATCAACTGCATTTCCAAGACGTTTTGACATTTTTTGTCCGTTTTTGTCTAACACTAATCCGTTTGAAACTACATTTTTATAAGCTACTCTATCGAAAACTAAAGTCGAAATAGCATGTAAAGTATAAAACCAACCACGAGTTTGATCAACTCCTTCTGCAATAAAATCGGCAGGGAAATCCTGGTTATTATCCACTTTTTCTTTGTTTTCGAAAGGATAATGCCATTGCGCGTAAGGCATCGAACCTGAATCGAACCAAACATCAATTAAATCGCTTTCACGGTTCATTGGTTTGCCCGAAGCAGAAACTAAAACGATGTTATCAACGATGTTTTTATGTAAATCAACTAAATCGTAATTCGCCTCGTCCATGTTTCCGATTTCGAATCCTTTGTATGGATTTTCCGTCATGAAACCAGCGGCGATTGCTTTTTCAATTTCGTTATATAATTCTTCTACTGAACCGATTAAAACTTCTTCCGTTCCATCTTCATTTCTCCAAATTGGTAATGGAATTCCCCAATATCTTGAACGAGACAAATTCCAATCGTTAGCGTTTTTCAACCAATTTCCGAAACGACCTTCACCAGTTGCTTTTGGTTTCCAGTTGATAGTTTCGTTTAAATCGAACATTCTATCTTTAACCTCAGTTACTTTAATGAACCAAGAATCTAAAGGATAGTATAAAATTGGTTTATCCGTTCTCCAACAATGTGGATAACTGTGCACATATTTTTCAACTTTGAAAGCTTTATTTTCTTCTTTTAATTGAATAGCGATTTCAACATCAACAGAACGTTCTGGTGCTTCACCATCGTTGTAATATTCATTCTTCACATATTTTCCAGAAAAATCTCCTAAATTTTGGATGAATCTTCCTTGTAAATCCACCAATGGTACAGGATTTCCGTTTTCGTCTAAAACTAACATTGGCGGCACTTCTGGCGTAGCTTCTTTAGCTACTTTCGCATCATCTGCTCCAAAAGTTGGTGCGGTGTGTACAATTCCAGTTCCATCTTCAGTAGTAACGAAATCTCCAGAAATTACTCTAAATGCATTTTCTGGGTTTTGATAAGGTAATGCTAAGGGTAATAATTGTTCGTAACGAATTCCAACTAAATCGGCACCTTTCGCTTCAGCTAAAACTTGATATGGAATGTTTTTATCACCTTCTTTGAAATTTTCAAAATCAGAAGCTTCTGTTGAAGCAAAAAATCCTTTTCCGAATTGTTTTCCAACTAAATTCTTCGCTAAAATTACTTTTATCGGACGGAACGTATACTGATTAAATGTTTCTACTAAAACATAATCGATTTTCGGTCCAACCGTTAAAGCTGTATTTGATGGCAACGTCCAAGGTGTGGTCGTCCAAGCTAAAACATGAACGTCTCCGAAACCTTGTAAGAAACTCGGCAACGTTTCATTAATCGTTTTAAATTGCGCCACAACTGTAGTATCCGTAACATCACGATACGAACCTGGTTGATTCACTTCGTGAGAAGATAAACCAGTTCCCGCTTTTGGCGAATACGGCTGAATCGTGTAACCTTTGTATAATAAATCTTTGTTGTAAATTTGTTTTAACAACCACCAAACCGATTCCATGTATTTCGATTTATAAGTCACATACGGATCTTCCATATCTACCCAATATCCCATTTTTTCGGTAAGGTCATTCCATACATCCGTATAACGCATAACGGTTCTTTTACACGCTTCGTTGTATTCAGTAATTGAAATGGTTTTTCCGATATCTTCTTTGGTGATGCCTAATTCTTTTTCGGTACCTAATTCTACAGGTAAACCGTGTGTATCCCAACCCGCTTTACGCTTAACTTGGAAACCTTTTTGAGTTTTATAACGACAAAAAATATCTTTAATCGCACGCGCCATCACGTGATGAATTCCAGGTAATCCGTTTGCCGAAGGTGGTCCTTCAAAAAACACATACGGTTGGTTTCCTTCACGAGTGGTTACACTTTTTTCAAAGATGTTGTTTTTTTTCCAAAAATCAAGAACTTCTGATGCTACTGTTGGCAAGTCAAGTCCTTTGTATTCAGTAAATTTTGTGCTCATTTTGTCGCTTTCTAAAATCAATTTGCGAAAGTAATCATAATAAGTAAAAAGGCAAAAGTAAAAAGGCAAAAGTTGTTGGTTTTTCTCAAAAAATCGATTTAAAACTGGAAGAAATTGTTTTTTTGATTTTTTTCGAGAAATAGGAGTAAAAATTAATGTTTTATAAAAGAAAAAACCATCACTCGTATTGTAAGCAATGGTTTTTAAAAAATTTGTTCTATAAAATATTTCTTCTTGACTATTTCCATTTTAATTTCTAATATTAATTACTATCCATTTGCTTAATGTTCCATCGTATACAAATTCAATTGTTCCTACACCTGATGTTGACGTTGATGAACCCAAAGTATCAATATTGTTAGCAGGTGTTAAAGAACTCATACTATTGATGGTAAGATTTACCGCAGATGAGTTATAAATGATAAGGTGTCTTCCATCAGTTCCACCAGAAATACCTGAAATGGTGTAGTTATGTAGTGGACCCATTCTAAAAATAACAATATCAGAATTTACCCCACTCAAATCTAAATTCACATTGTCAAAATTCTGATTTGGAGCCGATGTAACGATTGAAATATTTGCTATTTTATATTTTGTTGGAGTTCCTGTACCTGAAGCGGTTAACTCGTTGTCTTTTAACAACAACCCATCTCCTACTTTTATGGAAGTAATATCACCTTGCGCGCAATTACCGAGTAATTGAGTGGAAGTAGTTGTATTATTAGTATTTGTAACACGAACATTTCCTTGTACGTGTAAAGTTGCTTGAGGATTAGTAGTTCCAATGCCAACTTGTGCATAATTAAATTGTACGATAAGTAATAGAATAATGCGGGCTATTAATTTGTATTTTTTTACCATAATCTTTGTTTTTTAACATTTATAGTATGAAATTAATTAAATTTTGTAAAAAAAGTAGTAATCTAACGGCACAAAGCACCTAAAATAGTTGAAAATCAATATTTAATGATGAAGAGTTAATAAAAACCGATGAAAAACACACAATATTCTGTTTTTCAGCGTTTTAACATTAAGATACAGAAACACCCAATTGAAGTTGGGTGTTTAAAATTAAGGTATGTATTTTTTAAAGAGAATTTTACCAGAAGTCAAAATTACCTTTATCAACAAGGTTTGTTTTTGATTCATTAATTTAGTAGTTCGAAAAGTATTTAGATTGATGTTTTGAAAATCATATAATTTTCTTCCTAAAACATCACAAACTAGTATTCCTTTAATGTTTTCATTTGAAGAAGTTAAAACCGTTTCATTCGAATCAGAATAAATCAAAACCGCACTTTCCTCTTCCATTGATAATAATTCATTTTTGTAAACTATTTCAAATCTATCTGTGAAATCACCTGTTGAAGAAGTAAAACTATACGGACTTTGTTTGATATCATGAATCGTAAACGTATAATTATCTTTTAGAAATATATTTTGACTTTCAAATAATCCATCCGATTTTTCAAAAGAAATGGTATAGGTACCACTTTGATTTATTTTCAAACCTAAAGAAACCACATCTGAATCAACAAAAGGCAATTTGCGGCCTTGAATAACATATTTCTGATTGTTAATGAAATTATATATCTGAGAAGGAGAATCGTTTAACACCAAACCATCTGAAGCATCAATCGCATTAGTTGCTCCATCAGTATAACCTAATAAAATTTGATTGTAACTGTAATTGGCATCATTTAAATTCAACCAAATTCGATGTTTTTCATGAGTCACACTCGTTCTAAAAAACTGCGGACTTGCCGAACCAAAAGCCCGCTGATTGTTGTTAAAATTCGCCGATCCACCGGTAGCGGTATTCACAAAAAAACCTTGTCCAACTTGTATATAATCTGAAGGCAATTCTCCACCAGCTGCAGCAGCTACTCCACCTAAAGTAGTAAAAGCTGCATAATTATTAATTGGATAAAACCCAGCAACTGCAGCTACGGTATGTGTCCAAAAATACAACGTATTAATAGTGGAATTATCTGCTAAAAATGTTCTCGCATTTAAAGGTGAAGGATAAGGATTTCCTAATAAATTATAACCGATTCCTAAAACTTGAGAAACGTTTCCGTTAAAAG
>MGWJ01000043.1 GCA_001800945.1 Flavobacteria bacterium RIFCSPLOWO2_12_FULL_31_7 | reverse complement strand
TTGCCGTTAATTGCTTCCACTACATTTTTATCATCGTTAATTAAAAGGCAATTATCAAATCCATTTTCTTTAGCGAAAACACTTGCTACCACATTAATCATCTTATTATTGGTTTTTAATGTTGACAATAAATGTTTCGAAACATGAAAATCTTTAAATAATTCTACTTCATAATTTAAAGGTAAAAGCACGTACTTTTCAGAAGATAATGCTGAACAAGTAATAACAAACTGGACATCATTTGAAGTTGGGTTGTAAAATCCATCTGCGTCTCTAAAAACGGTAAAACGAATTCTGTTACTCACTTTATTAGCTTGTAATTCAATTAATTTAAGTATTTCTTCTTCCATAAATTCCATGGTGAAATTCATAGGAATTTCCATCCTACAAATTCGCATTGAAGCCATTAAACGCAAATAATGTTCTTCTAAAAATAATATTTTAGTTCCATTTACTTTAATCGTTTCAAAAATGGCATCACCAAAAAGAAATCCTCTATTGTTTTCGATAGCAAAATTGCTAGCGTCTTGTATGTTTCCGTTGATATTAATCATAAAAAAAGCTCCCGTCATTTATAACGGGAGCAAATATACTTATTTATTAAAATTAAACCGAACCAATTACGTGTTTTAAATCGGAAACTAAACTTTCCCACAATAATTTATTTTCAGGCAATTCTTCTTCTTCAGAAAAGTCTGTAACGATTAAAGAAACATCATTTGTAATTTCATCAACTTGAATTTTCAACTCAAAGAAATACTCTGTTTCTTTATTATTGGCATCCAACCATTTGAATTTAACTTTTTCTCCTGATTTTTTTGAAGCTAATTTAGCATTTTCCTCAGAGTCATCCCAGATAAAAGTATAAAACTCTCCACGAGAATTTACGTTATCTGCGAACCATTCTGACAAACCAGATGGAGTAATAATATATTGATACAATAATTGTGGCGAAGAGTGGATGGGAAACTCTAGTTCATACTTAACTTTTGGCTTCATAGTTGTCTTTATAAATTTTTGGCAAAATATAAAAAAACTTTCAATTGTAATCTTTTTTTTTAAATTTATTTACAAATAAAAATTAGTTGATTTTTTTATAAATATTTTTTTGGAAAGAAAGTATTTATTTATATATTTGCACCCGCATTGAGAGATGCAATACAGACCATGGCGAGATAGCTCAGTTGGTTAGAGCGCAGGATTCATAACCCTGAGGTCACGGGTTCAACTCCCGTTTTCGCTACAAGTTTTTAAAAATCAGAAAGTTAAGATTTTAAGCGGTATTAAAGCAATTTAATACCGCTTTTTTTATGTCTAATTTATTACGATATTTGCAATGTGAACACGATTTTGAACACGATTTGAAAGAAAAGAAAAAATACTCCGAACCAAAAATATATGATGCTGACGGTGATCTATCAAAACGTTGGTATGTTTATTTCTCATTTCGAAAAACTGCAGATGGACCTCTTGAAAGATTTCCAAATAACATCTATGCCGCACAACATCTTGATAAAAAAGATAGAATTCAGTGGTTAAAAACTATGCAACGAAACTTATCGATGCTTTTAAAAGATGGTATTAACCCATATAATCCAGAAAACAAATTTGAATTTGAAACCGAAGAAAATTCAAATCAATCTATAAAAGAAGCTTTTGACTTTGCATTAAACATTAAAAAAAGTACCTTAGCAGAAACATCATATAAAGGATTAGAAGGCAGAATACAGCGTTTTGAAAAATGGTTAAATGAAAATGGATTCAAAGATAAACTAATTACTTCTGTAAATAAAAAAGTGGTTACCTCCTATTTAAATGAAGTTTTAATTGCTACATCTCCAAAAAACAGAAATAATACTCGTACTGATATTAGTTCCATCTTTACCGTTTTAGCTGATAATGAAATTATTCCTGAAAACTTTATTCATAAAATTCCTGTTTTAAAAAGCACTCCTGAAAAAAACAAATCTTATTCAAGTTCAGAGGAAACTAAAATATTTGACTATTTAAATCAAAATAATAAGTTATTATCTTTATACGTTAAATTTATATCTTATAACTTTTTAAGACCTGTAGAGGTAAACAGAATAACCATTGGAGATATTGATTTAAATGATAAAATTTTAAAAATTAAAACCAAAACTGGATTTAAATTAAAACGAATTCCGAACGTTTTAATAGATGAAATGCCTGATATCTCTATATACAATAAAGATACTTATTTATTTGGTAGAAAAGATTTTGGTCAATATTGGGAAGCAAATGAAACCAGTAGAAGAAATGATTACTCAGATTACTTTTTAGAAGTTAAGAAGAAATTTGGTTTAGGTAAAGATTATGGACTTTATAGTTTTAGACACACTTTCATATCTAAGCTTTACAACACCTTTATAAAGGAAATGACACCAGAAGAAGCTGAATCAAATATCATGTCTATAACTGGACATACGAGTAAAACAGCTTTACGGAAATACTTACGAGAAATAAATACTTATATTCCTGAAGACTATTCTAAGTATTTGTAGAGTTTTTTAAAGTAAAGTCTAAATATTTGCTCAATATCACTTAGATAATATGTAAATATGTTTTTATAAAACTTAACTTTATAATAATTAAACTGAAAAATAATTCTGAATTACTTTTCAGTTTAATTGTAAATTTTAAAAGAAATTTTTATTTAAAAAATCTTTCTCCTTACATAAATTTTCAAGAATATTAACATAATCATTTTTAGTTATATACTTATTATCTGAAAATTTGAAACCAAAAATGTCTTCAAAATGAAAAATAAAATATACAAGTATGACTTTATTCAATACACCATTAAATTTGAATTCAACTAGTTCAAGAAAGAATGTTTCTTGACTTAATGGGATACTATTACTATTCATTGATCTATTATTTTCCAAAGCATAAGAAATTGACATTGCATGAGTATACATTTCATTCTCAATAATGATTTCAAAAATCTCTTCCCTACTTTTTATATTCAAGCCTAAAAGAAAATAAAGGATTCTTGTTCTAATAAAATCATTTCCGTTTAAATCAATTCCTTCAACTGATTTAAGTATTTCAATAAAATTTTCAGATAAATTTTCATTTCCAGATTCAAAATCTGGAAAATTAAAAGACTCAAATAATAATAAATTCACTAAAGGGATAAAAACGTTAAACTTTTTATCACTAATCTTAAATTTGTTTTTCTCTTTCATAAGGTGTAAAAAAAATGCGTGAAGCAATAGCCATCAGTAAAAGAGGTACTAGGAGACCCAACAACCAAATGACTACGCCCACGCAAGTATTTTGCACAGGCGTAAGTCTTTTAAGTTTGGTTGTTGAGAAGATTCCTAGTTTTCTTTTACCAAATTAAAAGCTTACGCTATTAATAATATTTTCAGCTGTAAAAATAAGAAAATGTATTGAATTATTCTTTAAGAAAGCAATTAGAATAATGTTTATCTTTTTACGGAAATCCGTAAATTATTTCTAATTACTTAATTTACATTTACTTCTAAGGTAACCAGGTAATTCTACGTGGTTAAAAAAGCAAGTAGAATTACCTGTTGTGAGTGCAATTTATTATTGGTAAGTTTGGGAATTATACTACAATTAAAATATACAATCATAACTGAATAAAACGAATTTGTTAATACTACTTTAAAGTTAACGAAATTTACAAATGAAGCTAAGCGAATGTAATTTTCACAAGAGTTATAATCAGTTTCTTATAAAAGGAGAGTAAAGTAAAATAATGGGAAAAATTAATATTGAAGATTTATTGCCTGTATGGTGTAAAATTAAAAAGATAAAAATTGAAGAAAATATTTCTTCAATAAGCTCACTTGCTCCGAAAATTTTAAGTAAAGATGACTTAGAAAAAGTACAACCTTATTTAGATAAATTGAAGGATACTCTAAATACTAAAGGGATAAATAACATAGCTTTAACAGGAGGATATGGTTCAGGAAAAAGCACATTATTAAAAACATTTCAATATTGGAATGAAAATAATTTTAATTTTTTAAATATTTCTTTAGCTGCATTCAATCAATCTAAAACAAAAGAAAATTTTAAAGAACTTTATGAATTAAAAATTAAAAATGGTAAGTCTGAAAAGGAAGCTGAAAAAGAGATTTCGAATGAATTTAAAGAGACTTTAATAAGTAACGAAGAACTTGAAAAACAACTTGAAATTAGCATCTTACAGCAGATAATATACAAGGTTAAACCATCAAATCTTCCTGAATCTCGATTCAAAAGAATTATAAACATTCCTAATTGGAAATTATACTTTTTAATTCCTTTAAGTTTTATTTTGTGGATATCAAGTATAATATTACTATTCAAATATGATTATTTAGATAATTTAAATCCAAATACATGGATAATAAAAAATGGTCTAGATTGGGGTTCATTTTTTATCTTCTTAATTGCTTTTCTAGGTATTGGATATTTTTCAAAATTAGTTGTAGAATTATTCAGTAATTCTAAAATTAATAAGGTAAATCTAAACGGGGAAATTGAAATTGGAGATAATTCCAGTAAATCAATACTAAACGAACATTATGATGAAATTCTTTATTATTTTGAAAAAAACAATTTTAATGTAGTTGTGATTGAAGATTTAGATAGATTCGATAATACTAATATATTCACAAAATTAAGAGAACTTAATATATTACTTAATAATGCTGACTCTATAAATAGCAAACTGTGTTATAGAGATTTTGGAATTAAATTTTTGTATGCAGTTGGAGACGATTTATTTAATGACAAAAAAGAAAGGGTAAAATTCTTTGAGTATATTATTCCAGTCATACCATTTATTAATTCTTCAAATGCCAATGATCAGTTAAAAACATTGATAAAAGAATCAGAATTAGAAGAAAATGTTTTTCCAAAAGAGTTTCTTTCCGACATAACTACTTTTATTGATGATATTGATATGAGATTATTAATAAATATCTTCCATGAATTTGTTATTTATAGAAACGTATTAAAACCTGATGCTTTAATTGGTCGTGAAGCAGAACTCTTTGCAATGATTACTTATAAAAATATTGACCCTGAAGATTTTAATAAACTAAACAGTAAAAAAGGAAAATTATATAAATTAATAAATGATAAAAAGATATATGTACAAAAATTAATTTTAGCAAAAGATTTAAAAATAACAAATAAGAAAACTGACATTGAAAATATAAAAACTGAAAACATTTCTGATGTTGAAGAATTAAAACCTATTTATTTGATTAAAATTTCAGAAAAAATTCCAAATGCAACAGAATTAAATATTAGCAACAGAAAATTACGTTTTAATGATTTGATGTCAGATGATTTGTTTAATGAAGTTGTAAACACAACCAATTTCAGATATTATCAAAATGGCCATGGAATTTATAATAGTAATATATCCTTTGGAATAATTGAAAATGATGTTAATCCCAATTTCACATATAATGAAAGAGTTAAATTGATTGAAAGTAAACATAACAGCAAGATTGATGCTATACAAAAAGAAATTGAAAAATTAAAAACTGAAAAATTTGATATTGAGAACTGGGATTTAAAACAAATTTTTAATGAAATTGATATTAATCAATATTTAAATAAGTTTTCGAATAATGGATTATTGAGAAACTTAATATTAGAAGGATATATTAATGAAAATTACAACGATTATATTTCATTGTTTCATGAAGTATCTCTTACTAAAGAAGATAAGAAATTTGAGCGAAATGTAAAGAGCGGTGTAAATGAAGGTTTCGAATACAAACTTACTCATATTGAAAATTTAATTGACAATCATATCGAACTTAAATATTTTAAACGAGAAACGATTTTAAATTTTGATTTATTAGATTATTTAGGAGAAAATTATTCAACATATTCTGAAAAATATGACTCTATAATTGAACTTATATCCAATGAAAAAGAAAAATCAATCGAGTTTATTGATAGATATATTTTAGTTGAAGACAGACCATTAGAAATTTTTATTGAAAAAACAGTTGAGAATTGGAAAGGATTATGGGAACATTGTTATAACAATTATGTATTTGAAAAACAATATAAATACTTAAAATTAATTATTGAAAATTGTACGGTTGATTCAATTTTAGAGCATCAAAATAATGAAAAACTAAAAGAAGCTTTAGAGCAAAATATTAATTTCATTAAATTAATAAAAACTGAAGATGGTGATGATTATTATATTACTTCAATCGACAAAATTTCAGATTTAATTAAGAAGTTAGATATCAAATTTAATAGTTTAGATGTAGAACAGAATAAAATAGAAAAACTAATTGAGTATATTTATAAAAACAATTACTATAAAATTAATAAAGAAAATATCATACAGATATTAAAAACATATGGTGAAAATATAAATTTTGATGACTTTGAAACAAGTAACTACTATCAAATAATGAGTACAAATTGTACTCATTTAATTGACTACATAAACTCAGAAATTAATATTTACATTAAAGATGTTTATTTAAAATTAGAAAACAATAATAAAGAGAAAGAGGAAAGTTTAATTGACTTGTTAAATGACGACAAATTAGACCTTAATCTTAAAAAAAGTATAATTAATAAAACCGAAACTAAAATTTCTGATTTATCTTTAATTGATGATTCTGACATTTATTCTTTATTATTAGAAAATAATAAATTAGTACCTAACTGGGAAAATTTACTTTATGAATATAATAATAATAACAATAATAACAATAATAGATATATTGAAGAAGAGGTTGCCACTGATAGCGAAGATGTAGGAAGAGAAATTTCTGAATCAGTAATTAATTTTATTAATGAAATTGAAAATGCTAAAGAACTATCATTAATTAACGTCCCAAAAGAAGTTAACTCTATAAATATTTATGGGAAATTCTGGAAAAAGTTAATTCAAATCAATGAAATAACTGATGAGTCATACCAAATAATTACTAAATTAACTCCATGGTGGTATAATAGTTTAGACTTTGAAACTTTATCAGAAAATAAGATTAAATTACTAATTGAGAACAACTGTATAAATCCAGATGTAAAAAGTTACAATTCCATAAAAGAGTTTTTTAATGGCTTAAATATTTTCTTGTTAGAAAAAAGGAAGTTAAGTTATTTTAAAATTCTAGATCAGCTTATATTTGATAGTGATGATCTTGAAATCGTTTTAAAGTCTAGAGGTTTAACAAATCTAGAAAAACAAAAAATATTAAATCTTTGCTCTGATGAAACAATCATTAAAAACAATATTTTAAAACTATTAAGTTCTTTGTTATTAGCAGATAATTCTTTTGTTGTTAACGATACTATTTTGAGTTCTATAATTAATAACATTTCAGTTCCAATTAATGAGCGTTTAATAATATTCAATAAAAATTCTAATAAATATGACATTCCATTTATTCAAATTTTTTTAACTAACCTAGGAGGTTTTTATCTTGAAATCACAGACAAAAATATAAAGGCAAAGG
>MGWJ01000042.1 GCA_001800945.1 Flavobacteria bacterium RIFCSPLOWO2_12_FULL_31_7 | reverse complement strand
TTTTTGTCTACGGTGCAAATTGGTATTACCTTGATTGGTATCTTAACCGGTATCTATTCTGGTGATAAAATCACAACAGATGTAGAAACATTTTTTGCATCTTACACTTTAACTTCTCCTTATTCTCACAGTATTGCTGTTGGAGTAGTAGTTGTAGTTTTAACATTCTTCTCTTTAGTTTTAGGTGAATTGTTGCCAAAACGAATAGGTTTAAATCATCCTGAAGCCATTGCAAAAGCAGTAGCAGTTCCTATGAAAATGATTTCTATAGTAACGGCTCCTTTTATTTGGTTGTTAACTGTTTCTACAGATGGAATTTTGAAGTTGCTAAACATCAAGCCAACTGCTGATGGTAAAGTTACTGAAGAAGAAATTAAAGCCATTATTAAAGAAGGAACAGAAGTAGGAGAGGTTCAAGAAATTGAGCAAGACATTGTGGAACGTGTTTTTCACATTGGAGATAGAAAAGTGAATTCTTTAATGACACATAGAAAAAGCATTGTTTACTTAGCTTTAGATGAAAGTTACGAAGAATTAAAAACCAAAATTTTAAATGAATTGCATTCAGTTTATCCGGTTTGTAGTGAAAATTTGGATGAAGTAATTGGTGTGGTTTTATTAAAAGACTTATTCGCTAATTTAGAAAAAGGAGATTTCGATTTGCAAAAAATCATGATTGATCCCGTATATTTTATTGAACATACTTCGGCATATAAAGCTTTAGAAAATTTCAAGAAAACTAAAATTCATTATGCATTAGTAACGGATGAGTATGGAATCTTCCAAGGGATAATTACTTTAAATGATATTTTAGAAGCTTTAGTAGGTGATGCTGCCGATTTTTACGACGAAGAATTCAGGTTAGTAGCCAGAGAAGACGGAAGTTGGTTAGTGGACGGACATTATTCCTTACACGATTTTATGACCTATTTCGATTTAGACGATATGCTAAATGATTATGAAGTAACAACCGTAAGCGGACTTATTATTACCGAATTAGGAAGTATTCCAAAACAAGGTGATAAATTAATATGGAATAAATTAGAGTTTGAAGTAGTAGATATGGATGGCGTTAAAATTGATAAAATTCTAATAAAGGCAATAACAGAATAAATTTTTTATCACATAAATGAAACAGCTTGAAATGGATAACATTGTAGGCTGTTTTTTCTGTTTAAATAAGTTATGTAAAAAACGTATCTTTGCCGAATAAATATAATTAAAGAATACAAATAGTTTGAAGAACAGTTTTACATTAACGATGAAAACTGAAAATTTTAAACTGAAAACAAAATAAAATGACTGAAGGAAATTTCGTAGATTACGTTAAAATATATGTTGCATCTGGTAAAGGTGGGAAGGGCTCTTCTCACTTACATAGAGAAAAATTTATTGAAAAAGGTGGCCCAGATGGTGGAGATGGTGGTCGTGGAGGTCATGTTATCATTAGAGGAAGTAAAAATTTATGGACTTTATTCCATTTGAAATTTTTGCGACATGTAAAATCTGGTCACGGTGGTGATGGAGGAAGTAGTAGAAGTACTGGGCATGATGGTGAAGATAAATACATTGAAGTGCCATTAGGTACTGTTGTAAAAGATAAAGAAACAGGAGAAGTTTTATTCGAAATCACAGAAGATGGCGAAACTAAAATTTTAGCCCGTGGTGGAAAAGGGGGGTTAGGAAACTGGAATTTCCGAAGTGCTACCAACCAAACACCTCGTTATGCTCAACCCGGAATTCCTGGTGAAGAAGTAGACGTAATTTTAGAATTAAAAGTTTTAGCAGATGTTGGTTTAGTAGGTTTCCCAAATGCTGGAAAATCGACTTTATTATCTGTATTAACATCAGCAAAACCAAAAATTGCTGATTACGCTTTTACTACTTTAAAGCCAAATTTAGGAATTGTAGCTTACCGAGATTTTCAATCGTTTGTAATTGCTGATATTCCTGGAATTATTGAAGGTGCTGCCGAAGGTAAAGGATTAGGTCATTATTTCTTACGTCACATCGAAAGAAATTCTACCTTATTGTTTTTAGTTCCAGCTGATGCTGATGATATTAAAAAAGAATACGAAATTCTTTTAGATGAATTAAGACGCTACAATCCTGAAATGTTAGACAAAGATAGATTGCTAGTGATTTCTAAATCTGATATGCTAGATGAAGAATTAAAAAAGGAAATGAAGCAGCAATTAGATAAAGAATTGAAAGGATTGGACTATATGTTTATTTCATCTGTTGCGCAACAAGGTTTGACAGAATTGAAAGATAAATTGTGGAAAATGTTAAATATTTAACATTTTATAACTATTTTTTTATATTTTTGGGGGGCTAATTTAAATTTTTCCCCAAAATGAAAACCAAATTACTTTTACTACTTTTTGTTGTTTCCTTTAGTTTCGGGCAACAAAGAACTTGCGGTATGCAAGAACACATGGACAAAATTATGTTCAATCCAGTGCTGAAAAAACAGTACGAGGAAAGACAAGCTAAATTTGAAGTTGAGTTGCAAAAACTTATGACGCAACAAGCTTCCAAAAACGCTTTATTAAGTCCAAGCGCAACTATTACAATTCCAGTAGCTGTACACTTTCCGTCTGTTTCTAATTCGAGTAGTGCGGCAACTAAAACATGTTTTAGAAATTTTGCGCAAACTCAAATTGATGTTATTAATGCAGATTATAACGCTACCAACTCTGATTTATCTAATTGGGCAGCAGCAAGTGCATTTTACCCAGGTGTAAATATTGGAGATTTAGATGTACAATTTGTAATCGCTACTCAAAATCATCCAGCAGGAACAGGAATTGCTAACGGTACTGCTGCCGTTACTTTTGGAACTGATTTTTTAGGTGGTGCAGATAGTGATGCAACTTGGGCAGGTTATATGAATTTTGTTATTAGAGACGAAGGTAGTTCAATATTAGGTTATTCGCCATTAGCGGGTTCACCAGCAGCTGGAGAAACAGTTGTGATGAATACTTTCTGTTTCGGAACAGGTTCTGGTTGCCCTGGGTATGAGCCAAATCCAAATTTCAATTTAGGAAGAACTGTAACTCACGAGTTAGGTCACTTTTTTAATTTAGATCATACTTTTGCATCTACAAGTTGTAGTCCTGCCGGAGCTAGTTGTACAACAGAAGGCGATAGAGTTTGTGATACTCCTAGAGTAACAAATGAAACTTATGGTTGTCCTGCTAACGGTTCTATTGCTGCATGTGGCACATTGAAATCGCTGACGATGAATTATATGGATTATGTGAATGATCCGTGTATGTATATGTTTACTGCAGGTCAAGCTACAAGAGCATTGGCTTATATTAATACCATTTTAAGTGAGTTTAAAGCTGATGTATTAAGTAATACAAGTTTTTTAGCGTCTAATTTTTCATTCTATCCAAATCCAAATAACGGAACTTTCAATTTACAATTTAAAGAAGTGGTTTCTGATTTTAATGTAGAAATTTTTGATATTACTGGTAAAGTGGTTTACATTAATGAGTTTTATCAAAATTCAGATTTAGTCAAAGAAATTAAAATTCAAGATGAAATTAGTAAAGGAATTTACTTCATGAATATTAAAACGAATGAAGGTTTAATCACTAAAAAAATAATTATAGAATAATATCTTTAACAAATATTTATTCTAAAAGCGCTCTATCTTGGAGCGCTTTTTTTATTTTAAAAAGTTAAAATTTACTTAACATGTTTGATTGATTAGGGAATTTTTAGATTATTTTTTAAAAATAAAGTATATTCGCATCACAAATAACAAACTATTTTACGAAATCTGTAAATGCAGGTTTTAAAATTTAAACTTAACAAATTATGAAAAAAATTATTGTATCCTTAGTGGCTGCATTTATGCTAATCCCATTTAGTGTAAAGGCTGACGAAGGAATGTGGTTTTTAATGTTTATCGAAAGATTAAACCACCGCGATATGCAAAAAATGGGGTTACAATTAACACCTCAAGAAATTTACAGTATTAACAATCACAGTTTAAAAGATGCTATCGTGCAATTTAACGGAGGTTGTACAGCTGAATTAATTTCTAAAGACGGATTAGTATTAACGAATCACCACTGTGGTTATGATGCGATTGCCGAATTATCTTCTGCAGAAAAAAACTACTTAAAAGATGGATATTGGGCAGCAAACAGAAAAGAAGAGTTAAAGCCTTCTAGTTTATTTGTACGTTTCTTCGTTCGTATGGACGATTGTTCAAAAAGAATTTTATCAGTGGTAAACCCAAGTATGAGTGAAGCTGATAGAGAAAAAGCAATCAATCAAGAAATTGCAAAAATCGAAAAAGAAAATAACGAAGGTGGAAAATATACCGTTTCTGTTCGTCCATTTTTCCAAGGAAATGAATACTACTATTTCGTTTACCAAGATTATAAAGATGTACGTTTAGTAGGAACACCTCCAGAAAGTTTAGGAAAATTTGGTGGTGATACAGACAACTGGGAATGGCCACGTCATACAGCAGATTTCTCAATGTTCAGAATTTATGCAGATGCCAATGGAAATCCAGCAGAATATTCTCCAAATAATGTACCTCTTAAACCAAAACACCATTTACCAGTTAATTTAGGTGGAGTGAAAGAAAATGATTTCGCTATGATTTTAGGTTATCCAGGTCGTACAAACCGTTGGATGCCAGCAGGTGGAATTGAGCAAAACGTAAAATTTGCTTACCCAGCTTGGGTAGAAGGTTCAAAAACAGGAATGGACAACATGAAAAAATACATGGTTCAATCTGATGCTTTAAACTTAATTTATGCTTCAAAATTTGCAGGTGTAGCGAATTACTGGAAAAACCGTCAAGGTATGATTGATGCGTTAACAAAATTTGGTACCGCTAAATCTAAAGCAGCTCAAGAAGCTAAATTTAACAAATGGGCTAATAAACCAGCAAACAAAGCAAAATACGGAAATGTTGTAGCTACAATTAATAAGTTTTACGCCATGACGAATGAAAAATCTCGTCATGATAACTACTTACAACAATTATTCAGAACGTCTGCTTTCGGTACAGTAAGTAGATCTTTAGGAAGACAATTAGATCTATATACAAAAGCAGATGCTGCAAAACGTGCAGAAATGGCTCCTGGTATTTTAGAAATGGCAGATGAAATGTTCAAAGAATTACATATTCCTGCAGAAAAAGATATTTTAGCCGCTCAATTAAATTTATACGCAAAAAAAGCAGGTTATACTTTAGCTCCAACGGTTGAAAAATTAGCGAAGGAAAACAATGGTGATTTTACTAAATATGTAAATGCAGCTTTCGATTTAAGTATTTTTACTTCAAAAGACAAAATCAAAGCGTTCTTAGATTTACCAAGTGAAGCCATGTTAACAAACGATCCTTTATATGTTTTATCTTCTGATTTAACTGCTCATATTGGTAAAAGAAGTGACGAGTTAATGAAAGCTCAAAATGATTTCGGAGCCTCTTTCCGTTTATTAGTAGAAGGTTTAAGAGAATCTAAAATCGGTACAACTTTATATCCTGATGCTAACTCTACTTTACGTTTAACTTACGGAAAAGTTCGTTCGTTACCAGCTGACAAAAGAAATGATGCAACTGTAAATAACTACACTACTTTAGCTGGTCAAGTTAAAAAATACAAAAAAGGGGATTTAGAATTTGATTTACCTGCAAAAGTATTAGACATGAGCGCTAAAAAAGAATACGGTCGTTATGCAGATAAAGATGGTTCTTTACACGTTTGTTTCTTAACTGATAACGATATTACAGGTGGAAACTCAGGTTCTCCAGTATTAAACGGAAAAGGAGAATTAATCGGTTTAGCATTTGATGGTAACATTGAAGCGATGGCTGGTGACGTAATTTTTGATAAAAAACTACAAAGAACAATTAACGTAGATATTCGTTATGTACTTTGGGTAATCGAAAACTTCTCTGGTGCGAAACACATTGTAGATGAAATGACTTTAGTGAAATAATTCACACAAGTTTTAAATATAAAAAAAGAGTCTCGAGCAATCGGGACTCTTTTTTATTTCATGAAGTTTTTTTTTGGCGTTCCCTCGTTGTATAAGTATTACTTTTTATTTCAGGTTTCTTGCCACAACGAAGTCGTGCTGTCCACTATATTCCCGATGAAAAATCGGGAGATGCCGTTCCCATCACTAACGCGAATCTGGTTTTCAAGATAAGTATAAATTTACCACAATTTTGTCACCCTGAAAGGGTCTCACACAAAGATGGTCAAGCAATGTAATTCACGTAATCCATTAAATACAAACAAAAAGAGATGCTTTCAGCATGACAAGTTTGCGGGTAAGTTTGGGTTTCGTATTTTGATTAGTATTCAAAATTTCTATTTTTACTATTTTCCTAGCCCAGATTTTAATGGAAAACTTTTTTGTTTTCTTTTTTCTAGTTTTTTTACTTTTAAAACGCGACCTAAGAAGCGCTTTTAATAGTTTTAAAAACTTAAAGATGAACCAAAATTTTGTAATGGAAAGCTGGATTTAGCTACAAAAAAGAAATTAAAACTATAATATATTTTAAGTTAAAAGGTCTTCGACTCCGCTCAGACTGACACCTATCGTTTTTACAAATTATCTATCTCTTCCTGAACAATTTCCCAATCTTCTAGAAGTTTTTCTAACTCTTGTTTCTTCTTGTTATATGCAGTGAAAAATGCTGCATTTTCTGCATGTTTATCGTAATTAGAAGCTAATTCCTTGTCGTCGTTTTGAATGTCTTTTTCTAATTGTTGAATTTGACTTTCAATTTTTGACAATCTATTTTGTAACGATTTGTTTTTCTTTTGGTCTTCGTAAGAAGCTTTAGAATTCGTGTTTGTAACGGTTTCTTTTTTATCAATATCTTTTTTCTCGACTTCGCGCATGTTTTCTAAGTTGCGTTGTTCTAAGAAATAATTGATATCACCTAAATATTCTTTGATTTTTTGGTCTTTAAATTCGTACACTAAATTCGACATATCTTGTAAAAAATCTCTATCGTGGGAAACGAGTAGCAGTGTGCCTTCGTATTTTTGAAGCGCCGCTTTCAATACATTTTTCGATTTAATATCCAAGTGATTCGTGGGTTCATCCATCACCAAAACATTGATCGGTTGCAATAACAATTTACATAAAGCCAAACGGTTTCTTTCGCCTCCAGAAAGCACTTTTACTTTTTTCTCTACATCATCACCACGGAATAAAAACGAGCCTAACATGTCTCGGACTTTCGCGCGATTGGTATCCGTTGCGGCATCTTCCATAGTTTGCAATAAAGTAATTTCACCATCTAAATATTCCGCCTGATTTTGAGCAAAATAACCCACTTGCACATTATGTCCTAATTTGATGGAACCTTCATATTCAAATTCGTTTACAATGGCTTTAATGAAAGTCGATTTCCCTTGACCATTTTGACCTACAAAAGCAATTTTACTACCACGTTCTACTAAAAGAGAAATATTTTTTAAAATGGTTTTGTCGCCGTAAGCTTTCGTTACATGTTCGGCTTCAATTACCACTCTTCCTGGAACTTTTGAGACGGGAAACGAAATATTCATCACCGAATTGTCATCTTCATCCACTTCAATTCGTTCAACTTTATCTAATTTTTTAAT
>MGWJ01000041.1 GCA_001800945.1 Flavobacteria bacterium RIFCSPLOWO2_12_FULL_31_7 | reverse complement strand
TCGGACAAATATTAAAACAAGGTATTTTATCTAAATAAAAATATAGAAAAAACCAGACAGCTTATTCAAAACTGTCTGGTTTTTAATTTTAAGCTAAAACTAAAGTTGGAATTTCTATTTGGTTCAATTCTAATTTATAATTTTCAATTTGTTTTTGAATTTTAGTGCTTTCTTTTTGGAAGAATTTGGTATTCGAAAATAATTCTTGATAGTAACTAATACCTTCTAATAAATTATTTTTAAACGAATTCCATTTTTTAATTTGCCCTGCAGAAAGCTCAAAATTTGAATCGGAAATTTCGTTTTTTAAATAAGCTATATACATTTTTAATTCCTTTACAAATACATTTGGTCTATTGGTATCTGTCATCACATTAATATTTCCATAAATGTGTTTTACCATGTTTGTTAATGAAATTTCTTGGTCGAAATAAGCTAAATTAGGCCCGGGACAAATTACAATTCCTTGTTGTTGTCCTTTTATTTTGATGTCATTCTCTAAATAAGCAGCGTTCACCAAGCCAACACAAAGACAAGCTTTGTCTGTGATTTTAGCTTTTGCTTTTTCAAATTCTGTTTCAGAAAGTTCATTTTTAATAGCCTCTAATTCTTCTAGTTTAATATCTTGGTATTTTTTAGAAGCCATACATAAGCCTTTTTCATCATGTTCTTTGCTTAATGCTAATAAGCGTTTTGGGCAAGAACTTCCAGCGTTATTTTCGTCAATTCTTTTTTGCTTCCAAAACTCGTTTGAGGTTCCTTTAACCGAATTAAAAGGCACACCAAGTGGCGAAATATTACTTAAATAAAAATCGTTTTCTTTGGCATTGGCTAATAAAGTTCGAGTTTCGTTGTCCATCGATGTGGCTTCTGGCACTAATAAAAAAGGAGAACCCCAACCAATTGCATCTAAATGATATTCCTCAAGTAAAAACTCATGTTCTTCGGCCGTTCCAATTCCGCCTTGAGCGGTAATTTTTAACTCCATGGGATTTTCTGGAGAAAACATTTCTTTTTGTTTTAAGGCTTTTACCAATAATTCATGGGCGGATTGAATCAATTGTTCTTTCTTTTCTTTAAATTCTTGTAAAATCGGTCCTAAAAGAAAACCGTCTGTTGCAAAAGCATGGCCACCACAATTTAAACCAGACTCTATTCGGTATTCGGAAACCCAAAGTCCTTTTTTAGCTAAGAAATTTCCTTGAATCATTGCTGAACGAAAATCGCTTACTTTTAAAATTATTTTCTTTTTTAAATTCGAATTCAAATCCGGAAAAAAATCTTTAAAGTTTTCGAAATAACTATACAATCTTGGATTCATTCCTGCAGAAAGTACCACCGATGAATTTAACGTACTATTTGCAAAACCGCGAAGCGCTGAATGGGCGTCATTAAATTCAATAGGCAATTGTTCGTTTTTGTTGAAATTATCTTTGTCCACTTTCGTCATGATATTCACATCAATTTCACCAGACGATAGATGTTGTTCAAGGTAATTTTTGATGTGGTCTTTTATCATCACACCTTCATCAATAAAACTTTGCAATCCTTTTTTTAAATCCGATTTATTAGGTAATATACCAATGAAATTTTCTAAAGAAGTTTTGCTCTCTGTTAATTCATTTTTAAAATTTTCGAATTTTTCTTTCACAATCGTGTCCATCAAATTCAAATAATGTGTAATTCTTTCAGCTCTGTAATCGTGAAACTTTTGCGTAATTTCTTGATACGGAATACTGAATTTTTCGCTATAAAAAGCGCGCATTTTTTCAATCACTTCATCATCGGTAATTGAAACAACAGAAGAAATTCCGTATTGAGCTACACGTATCGGACTGTCAATAGTGTAAGCCAATCCCATGACTGGAATATGAAAAGTATGGGCAGGTTTGTTTGTCATAATGGTTTCGTTTAAAATCTAATTTTCAAAGATGCTTCTTTCGTTAAAAAAAAAAGATGATATTTATCATATCAAACAACTAGTAATTATTTGCTGAGATATTAAGTTGTAGCGGTAAAAAAAACATTTTTTAAAATTCAGATGAAACACTAACTTTGTAGCATATAACTTTACAATTTTGAAGGTGTAAAAACCATATCCTATTATGAATAAGCAACAAAAAATAGAAAACTTTGATCCATCTCAACCAGGTTTAGCAGATGCTACCGTTTTTGGATTACCATTTACAGCAGAAGAATCAGAAATTATTATCATTCCTGTGCCTTGGGAAGTAACTGTGAGTTATGGATCTGGTGCGTCTGAAGGTCCAAATGCCGTTTTTGACGCTTCTTTTCAAGTGGATTTATTACACCAAGATTTTCCTGAACTATGGAAACTCGGCATTTATATGGATGAAGCTCCCGAACAATGGGCGAAAAATTCTGAAAAGTATAAAGATTTAGCGCAACCAATTATTGAAGCTTTAGAAAACGGGGAGGATTTAGAAACATTTCCAGCCTTATTAGAAGATTTACATAAAATTAATAAAGCTTGTAGAACTTTGCATACGGAAGTAAAAGACAAAGTTTTATATTGGCAGAATAAAGGTAAAAAAGTTGCCTTATTAGGTGGTGATCACAGTACGCCACTTGGTTATTATGAAGCATTGGCCACACAACATGAAAGCTTCGGAATTTTACATTTAGATGCGCACATGGATTTGCGAATTGCTTATGAAGGTTTTACATATTCGCACGCTTCAATTATGTATAATACTTTGCAACTTCCACAAGTTTCAAAAATAGTGCAAGTTGGAATTAGAGATTTTTGCGAACAAGAAGTTGATGTAGTAAAAGAGGCTAAAGGAAGGGTAATTGTACATACTGATGCTGATATGAAAGCAAAAGCCTTTGAAGGACAAACTTGGAAGCAACAATGTGAAGAAATTATTGCGCAATTACCACAAAAAGTAACCATTTCATTTGATATTGACGGAATGTATCCTTGGTATTGTCCAAATACCGGAACTCCAGTTCCAGGTGGATTTTCTTTTGAGCAAGCTACATATTTGTTTAATTTATTAGCCAATTCAGGAAAAGAAATTATTGGTTTCGATTTAGTGGAAGTAGCTCCAGGTGAAAGCGATGATTGGGATGGCAACGTTGGTGCAAGAATGTTGTTTCACATGTGTGGGATTTTAGCCAAATCACAAAAGTTAGAAGTAGGTCAAAAATTAAAATTTTAATACTTTTTTTTAAAATTATATAATTCATTTGGTAATGTTTATTCGTTACTTTGTTACATACTAATTTAAAATTTACTATTATGAAAAATGCATGTGTGTTGATGTTGAGTTTATTATTTGTTTCATGCCAATTTCAAAATAAAGAGGAAATTGAAAAAGCGAAACAAGCGAGTATTGATTCAATGAAAACGGAAATAGAGAAACAAAGAGTTGTAGATTCTATGGAAACAGAATTAGCTAAGGCTAACGAAAAAAATCAAGCTTTAGAACAAAATAAAACAGTTGTTGTAAATCAAACTCCAACTACTCCAGCTGCTCCAAAAAAGAAAGGTATGAGTAATACCGCAAAAGGAGCTTTAATTGGTGCGGGTGTTGGTGCTGTTACGGGGGCAATTGTGAGTAAGAAAAAAGGAACAGGTGCTATTATCGGCGGTGTTGCGGGCGCAGGTGTTGGTGCTGGAACAGGCGCTATCATAGATGCAAATAAGAAAGAATAAGAAATCGGTTGTATAAAGAATGCGCAGGGTTTAATTTTAATCCTGCGCTTTTTTGTTTTTAAAAAGTATAATTGGTAGCGATTAAAATGTAATAATTACAATAAATTGAGGAATAAACCTTATTTTTGTACTCTTATTATTAAGTAAATTTCATGCAAAATCCTAAAAAAATTGCAGTTGTTGGTTCTGGTTTAGTTGGAACGTTATTAGCAATATATCTAAAAAAAAGAGGTCATACTGTTCATGTTTATGATAGAAGTCCAGATATAAGAAAAATCAATTTCACTGGTCGTTCTATAAATCTTGTCTTATCAGACAGAGGCGTGAAAGCGTTGCGTGATGTTGGTTTAGATCAGGAAGTTTTAGGTATTGGTATTCCTGTAGAAAAACGCGCTATTCATACGGGTTCAGATACTGTTAACGAACAATTTTATGGTAAAGACGGTGAAGTAATTTATTCCCTTTCCAGAGGTTTGCTTAATAAAAAAATGGTAGATCTTGCCGAAAAAGCTGGTGTAGAGTTTTTCTTCGGAGAGAAAGTTTGGGATGTAGATTTGACAACAGCAACTATTTCAATCGGTGAATCAGAAAGAGGTGAATGGACCACACATGATTACGATTTAACTTTTGGTGCAGATGGTGCCTTCTCAAGAATCCGACACAAAATGCAACGTCAAAGTATGTTTAATTATTCTCAAGAATTTTTAAATATTGGCTACAAAGAATTAAATATTCCAGCTAACGCAGATGGATCACATAAATTAGATAAAAACTCTTTACATATTTGGCCTCGTGGAAATTTCATGTTAATGGCTTTAGCAAATTTAGATGGAAGTTTTACTTGTACTTTATTTATGCCACACGATGGTGAAAACTCTTTCTAATCTTTAAAAACGAAAGAACAATTAGTAGATTTCTTTGCCAATCATTTTCCAGATACTAAAGAAGTTATTCCAAATTTAGTAGAAGATTTCTTTAAAAATCCTACAAGTTATTTAGTAACGATGAAGTGTTTTCCATGGACGTTTAGTGATAAAGTAGCCTTAATTGGCGATGCTTGTCATGCTATTGTGCCTTTTTATGGTCACGGAATGAACGCAGGTTTCGAAGACATTACCGTCTTAGAACAAATGATGGAACAATACGGTGACGATTGGGCTAATTTACTTAATGATTACGAAAACTCAAGAAAACCAAATGCCGATGCTATCGCAGAACTTTCCTATAGAAATTTTATGGAAATGAGTTCTAAAACAGCAGACGCGAATTTCTTACTTCAAAAGAAAATTGAAAAATGGTTTTCAGATAAACATCCCGAACTTTGGATTCCATTGTATTCTCGTGTAACATTTAGTCATCAACCTTATGCAGAAGCATTAGCTATTGGCGATAGACAAAACGAAATTATGCAAGAAGTGCTTAAAATGGAAAATATTCACCAAAATTGGAATTCTGTTGCAGTTGAAAGTAAAATTTTAGAATTGTTAAAAGTATAATTTATTAAATCGGCTTCCAGCTTTTATAGGATTATTTCTTACATTTGATGTATTCTAAATATATCCTATGGATTTTCCAATAGCTATCATTATAATACTGCTGCTTTTAGTTGTGTTATCTAATATCAATTCAAAATATCAAAAGTTACAAGATTCTATTTCTCACTTAAATAGTAGAGTACAAGATTTAAGTAAGCAAATAAATCAAAAAGAAAAATCTCCAAATGAAGCTTTAAAAGAAATCTTCAAAGAAGATCCTGTTGCTAAAAAGCCAGAAATTGTTGAAGAACAGCCTAAACCAATTTTTGAACAAGAAAAAATTATTCCAGTTGTAAGGAAATTTGCTCATCAAGAAAATGTTGAGGAAAAAAATGTATACGAAACTCCAACTGCTTATAGCGAAAAACCTATTCGAGTTCCTGAAAAATCATGGTTCGAAAAATTCAAAGAGAATAATCCCGATTTAGAAAAATTTATTGGAGAAAACTTAATTAACAAAATTGGAATTCTAATTCTTGTTTTAGGAATTAGCTTTTTTGTGAAATATGCTATTGATAAAAATTGGATTAACGAAACAGCTAGAGTCGCTATCGGAATTTTATCAGGATCTTTAGTTATGGGAATTGCTCATAAATTAAAGAAAAATTACATAGCATTTAGTTCCGTAATTGTTGCTGGTGCCATAAGTATTTACTATTTTACTATTGCCATAGCTTTCCACGATTATCATATTTTTAATCAAACTGTTGCTTTTGCTATAATGGTTGTGATCACCGCATTTAGCGCTTTTGTTTCCATAAATTACAACCGACAAGAATTAGCTGTTTTGTCTTTAATTGGTGGTTTTGCTGTGCCATTTATGGTAAGCACTGGCCAAGGAAATTATGTGATTTTGTTTACGTATATCGCCATTTTAAATGTTGGAATTTTAGCTATTGCTTATTTTAAAAAATGGAATTTAGTCACTATTCTTTCTTTTGTATTTTCGACTTTATTATTCTTAAGTTGGAGTTTTACAGAAATGAACAAAGATACATTTTCACATCAAGGTGCATTTATTTTTGCGACGTTATTTTATTTCATATTTAGTATTACTGTCGTAATTAATAACGTAAGAAATAAAGGTGTTTTCTCAACCATTGAATATTTTATTATTACAGCAAATACTTTTATTTATTTCGGAATTGGATTAACTATTATTGAAGATGCAAAACTTGATTTAAAAGGTTTGTTTACGCTTTCTTTAGCGATTTATAATTTCATTTATACCACTATTTTATTCAAGAAATTTGGTTTAGAAAAAAATGCTGTGTATTTGTTAATTGCTTTAGTTTTAACTTTCGTAACCTTAACAATCCCAATTCAGTTTGAAGGAAATCACATTACTTTATTTTGGGCTTGCGAAGCTGTAATGTTATTTTGGTTGTCTCAAAAATCTAAAATAAGTTTATTTAAATTGAGTGCTGTTGCGGTACAAATTTTAATGATTTTTAGTTTAATTATCGATTGGTTCCAAGTTTATGGTGCTATAGAATTAACTTTAAATGTAGTTTTAAATAAAATTTTTATTACTGGAATTGTAGCTCTAGCTTCAATTATTGCGACTTACTTCGTATTAAATAAAGAAACAGAAAATAGTATCATTTATAAATTTACATTTCATCCTGTTTTATACAAAAACTTCATCATTTTAGTTGGAGTTATTATGGCATATTTTGTTGGGATTTTAGAAGTATCTTATCAAGCTACCGAATTTTTATCTAATTACCATTCGGCTTATTCTTTTTCTGTAGTCTATCATTTTGTGTTTGCAACAGCATTAATAGCTTATGTATTTAGTAAAAATAAAGAGCTTTTTTTCAAGCCAGTTCTTATTTTAATGGTTGTAAATGTAATCGCTTATTTAGTTTTCTATTCCAATTTACCAACACAAGAAATGGTTCAGAATATAGAAATGAAAAGCAGTTCTAATTTTGCCTTTTATTTTCATTATATCTTGTTAATCTGCTTAGTTTATCACTTCGTAATTCTGATTAAACAAATAAAAGACACTTCAGTTTTTGAAATTTTCAAATCGAAATTTACTATTTGGATTATTGTAATTTCAGGTATTTATATCTTAAGTAACGAGTTGTTAGTACACGCTGTACATTTTAATGATGTTTCTGAAATTGAAACTAAAATCGCAAAAACATCAAAAACAATGACAGATAAATACGCCTTAGAATATGAAATTGAAATCGTCATTTCTGATGCTGTATATCAGGTTAAAACACAAGTGATCAAAATTGGTTATCCAATTCTATTGGGAATTCTATCTTTTATTTTGTTAATTGCTGGAATTAAACACCAATGGAAACAAATTCGAATTATTGCTTTATCATTATTAGGATTAACCGTGTTGAAATTATTCATTTACGACATCAATAACGTTTCCGAAACAGGAAAAATCATCGCGTTTATTTTATTAGGAGTTTTGATTTTAATCATTTCTTTCGTGTATCAAAAAATTAAAAAGTTAGTTGTAGATGAATCATCAAATGTGCCATCAGATGAAAATTAAAATACTTATATCTTGCCTTTTTATTTCTGGTTTTGGTTTTTCTCAAAGTCATAAAGCTACTCTTTCAAAAATTGAAAAAGACGGATTTCATAAGATAGCTATCTCGTCAGAAATTCGTTCGGCATCCCAGGATAACTTGGCTTATTTTAGAATTTTAGATAAGAGTAAAAAAGAAATACCTTTTGCTAATTTTGATAATGCTCATCATAATTCTTTGCTTTTTCAAAAATTGGATGTTTTAAGTAAAACAAGAAGTAAAGATTCTATTACGTCAATTATTGTTTCTCAGAAAGATTTAAAGAACGTAACCGAATTAAGTTTAGTAATTTCAAATACAACAATTAATAAAGCCTATTCCATAAGTGGATGTAACAATCAACAAGATTGGTTCGGGTTAGTTTCGAATCAGACTTTAAATGATTTGACTAACGCTAACGGAACTTCTATTTCAAAAAGTATAATCTTACCACGAAACAATTATAAATTTTTACGATTTGATTTCAACGATAAGAATTCATTACCAATAAACGTTCTCGAAATTGGATATTATAAAGGTGGAAGAAAGGATATTGAAACAACTTATTTAACAGATTTTAAGTATAAAATTTCAGAAGATAAAAAGAATAAGAAATCAATTATCACATTCATCTCAAATAATTTTCAACGAGTAGATGGAATTTCTTTCGATGTGAAAACGAAATTGTTTTTGAGAAATGCATCAGTATTTGTAAACTCAACTCGAAAAGTTAGAACCAGAAAAGAAAATTTCAAACTTGAAGTTTCTAGTTTTAATTTGAATTCCAATGCTTCTAATGTTTTTCAATTGAATGGTTTTTTTGAAAAAGAATTTACAATCGAAATTGAAAACCAGGACAATCAACCTTTAGAGATTTCGAAAATTAAAGTATTTCAAAACACAGTTTCAATACTTGCAGATTTAAAAGCGAATGAAAAATATGAAGTCATTATTGATTCTACTTTATCACAACCTAATTACGATTTAGCCAATTTTACTCAGAATATTTCTACTGAATTACCAGAAGCAA
>MGWJ01000040.1 GCA_001800945.1 Flavobacteria bacterium RIFCSPLOWO2_12_FULL_31_7 | reverse complement strand
AAGAGATGCTAAATCAGAAGCCGAAGCTGAAAAGAAAAATAAGCTATTACAAGCTAAAGAAAAATTTTTAGAATTAAAATCGGAACACGAAAAAGAAATTTTGTCAAAAGACAAAAAAATGGCTGAAGCCGAAAAAAGAACAAGAGATAAAGAATCTCAAGTTTCTAACGAATTAGCCAAAGCAAAAAAAATAAACGACGAAGCAGAAGCTAAAATTGCGGAATACAATACCAAAATTGAAAACCTAGAGAAAAAATCTCAAGAAGTTGACAAATTACATAAAAGTCAAATTGAGCAATTAGAAGTAATTTCTGGTTTATCAGCTGATGAAGCAAAAAATCAATTGGTTGAAAGTTTAAAAGCTGAAGCGAAAACCAACGCAATGGCACACATTCAAGAAACAATTGAAGAAGCCAAAATGCAAGCACAACAAGAAGCTAAAAAAATCATTATTAGCACCATTCAACGTGTTGGTACTGAAGAAGCAGTGGAAAATTGCGTATCGGTTTTCAATATTGAATCTGACGATGTTAAAGGTAGAATTATTGGTAGAGAAGGAAGAAACATTAGAGCTATTGAAGCAGCAACTGGAGTTGAAATCATTGTAGACGACACACCAGAAGCTATCATCTTATCTTGTTTTGATCCTGTTAGAAGAGAAATTGCACGTTTAGCACTACATAAATTAGTTACTGACGGTCGTATTCACCCAGCTCGTATTGAAGAAGTGGTGGAAAAAACGAAAAAACAAATCGAAGAAGAAATTATTGAAGTAGGTAAACGTACGGTTATCGATTTAGGAATTCATGGTTTACACCCAGAATTAATCAAAATTGTAGGTAGAATGAAATACCGTTCTTCTTACGGACAAAACTTATTACAACACTCAAGAGAAGTTTCTAAATTATGTGGTTTAATGGCTGCAGAATTAGGATTGAACGTGAAATTAGCTAAAAGAGCTGGTCTTTTACACGATATCGGAAAAGTGCCAGATACAGAAAGTGAATTGCCTCACGCGATTTTAGGTATGCAATGGGCAGAGAAATATGGTGAAAAAGAAGAAGTATGTAATGCAATTGGAGCACACCACGATGAAATTGAAATGAAATATCTAATTTCTCCTATTATTCAAGTTTGTGATGCCATTTCTGGAGCAAGACCAGGCGCACGTCGTCAAGTATTAGATTCTTACATCCAACGTTTGAAAGATCTTGAAGAAGTAGCTTATAGCTTCCCAGGTGTTAAAAATGCTTATGCAATTCAAGCAGGTAGAGAATTACGTGTATTAGTTGAAAGTGAAAAAGTTTCTGACGATTTAGCAGCAACGTTATCATTTGAAATTTCACACAAAATTCAAACAGAAATGACATATCCAGGTCAAGTTAAAGTAACTGTGATTAGAGAAACCAGAGCTGTTAATATCGCCAAGTAAACTCTAAACTTATATATTAAGTCCGTCCCGATAAAATTGGGACGGATTTTTTTTTGCCTTTAATTATATAATCTTTTCTGAATAGGATATAAAATGAGCCTGAAAAATAGAATTAACTTTACCGTAATGAATTTTAATAATGAAGTCTTCACAAAAAGAAAAGTATTATAAATAATTCAGTTTGTTAAAAGTCACAAAATTTGTGATCAATTAAAGTAAAAATTAGAAAGATTTAAAATCAATGTATTAACCAAAATTAATTATTATGAAAAAAGTCATTTTATTACTTACGAGTTTTATTTCAGTAACTGCTTTTTCTCAGGAAAACGTAAACAGTTCAAGCGACGCTAAATTTGGTATCAAAGGTGGATTAAATTACACTACCGTTACCAAAGGAGATTTTGAAGAAGGTTTAGACCCAAGAACTAGTTTCCATATTGGGTTTGTAGGTGAAATTCCATTAATTGATAAAGCCATTTCACTTCAACCAGAATTATTATATTCGAGACAAGGTTTTGAAAATAATTTCGTTTTTTTAGGCACCAATTACAAAGAAGAATACCAAGTAGACTACATTAACCTTCCCGTTTTATTGAAATTACATGCTGGTAATGTCCTTTCATTTGAAGTTGGCCCACAATTTGGATTAAAAATTAATGAAAAAGTTGTGAGTAACAACACCGAAGTAGACAGAAACGACATTAACGAGTTTGACACTGCTTTGGCTGGAGGTGTGTCCTTAAACTTCGAAGAATTCTTCATCTCAGGAAGATATACCTATAGTTTAAATGAAATTATAAAAGATTCAAACAGTAAAAACTCTGTATTCCAAGTTGGAGTAGGTTTTAGATTTTAATCTGGTTTAAAGCATTAAAAAAGTCCGTCTTGATATTATCTAGACGGACTTTCTTTGATATATATTATACAAAAGACTATTTCTTACCAGTAATTTTCGGTTTCGTTTTACCATTGATTACTTTTATCGCCACATACATAAACAAAATAAAAGACAGTAATCTTAAAAACATAAAAGCATTTTCACTTTGCATAAAACTTAAAAATTTTAAATCAAAAGGCATGGCTAAAAGCGCTGCAATTATTGCAATTAAAAGCAATTTTGAATTGGTCATATTTTTGAAAAAATTCATCATATTTTATCTATTAATTGAAAAAAGAATCTACAAATTCTGTTTTATTAAAAACTTGTAAATCGTCAATACCTTCACCTACTCCAATGTATTTTACAGGAATTTGAAATTGATCTGAAATTCCGATCACTACACCACCTTTTGCAGTTCCATCTAATTTAGTTACAGCTAAACATGAAACTTCTGTTGCTGCAGTAAATTGTTTGGCTTGTTCAAAAGCATTTTGCCCTGTTGAACCATCAAGCACTAACATGACATCATTTGGAGTATTAGGAACTACTTTTTGCATCACGTTTTTCACTTTAGTCAATTCGTTCATTAAACCCACTTTATTGTGCAAACGCCCTGCTGTATCAATAATTACCACATCAGCATTTTGAGCTACTGCAGATTGCAAGGTATCAAAAGCAACTGATGCCGGATCAGAACCCATTTGTTGTCTTACCATTGGTACACCTACTCGATCAGCCCAAATTTGTAACTGATCAATAGCGGCAGCCCTAAAAGTATCAGCAGCACCTAAAACTACCTTATAACCAGCTTTATTAAATTGACTAGCTAATTTTCCAATAGTTGTTGTTTTCCCAACACCATTTACACCAACCACCATGATTACGTAGGGTTTAGTATCTTTTGGAATGGTAAATTCAGAATCGTTTCCTGTATTGGTTTCAGATAAAAGTGCACCGATTTCTTCTCTTAAAATTAAATTAAGTTCATCTGTGCCTAAATATTTATCTTGTGCAACTCTTTTTTCGATACGTTGAATAATTTTTAATGTCGTATTTACACCAACATCTGAAGAAATAAGCACTTCCTCTAAATTATCTAAAACTTCATCGTCCACTTTAGATTTTCCAGCAACTGCTTTAGTCAATTTGGAAAAGAACGAAGTTTTTGTTTTCTCTAAACCTTTATCTAAAATTTGCTTCTCCTGTTCAGTTATAACAGGTTCACTTTTATTAGAAGAAAATATTTTTTTAAAAAAACTCATTGTATTAAGCAAGTAATGATATGATTTTCATTATTTATGGAACAAAAATAAAATAAAAAAAGCTACTTTCAAATGAAAATAGCTTTTTTAGTATCTATATTGTACAGATTATTTCTTTTTTAAGAACTCATCTACTTCTTCTGGACTCATAACTGATTCCACAAATGTGTAAGCACCTGTTTTAGGAGACTTTACCATTTTGATTGCTTTAGTCAATCTTTTAGAAGCTGTTTGTAAAGTTGCTACGGTTTTCTTTGCCATTACTTAATGTTTTATTGAATTTAAAAATTTCAAATACGATATCTGAAAATTAAAAAATTCTAATTATTTAATTTCTTTGTGAACAGTTACTCTTTTCAAGATAGGATTGAATTTTTTGATTTCCATTCTATCTGGTGTGTTTTTCTTGTTTTTAGTCGTAATATAACGAGAAGTTCCTGGTTGACCAGATTCTTTGTGCTCAGTACACTCTAAAATTACTTGGATTCTATTACCTTTCTTTGCCATTTTGATATATTTTTAAATGATTAAATAGATTTTACAAATCCATCTGCTTTAGCTTTTTTCAAAACTGCGGCAATACCATTTTTGTTAATTGTTTTTAATACTGCTGTAGATATTTTTAGGCTCACCCATCTATCTTCTTCAGCAATGTAAAAACGTTTTTTCACTAAGTTCACAGAGAATTTTCTCTTAGTTTTATTCATCGCGTGAGAAACGTTGTTTCCAACCATTGCTCTTTTTCCTGTTAGTTCACAAACTCTTGACATTATTCTAAACTTTTATATCGTTATTCTAAATAAGGGTGCAAAGAAAAGAATTTTTCAATTACTATGCAACTATTTTTTATTAGTTTTTTGAAATTTCTTTGTACAACATTTCAAATGCTTTGTTAACCGCCCTATCTATAACCTTTTCACGAGGTTGACCAAAATTAAATTCTTCCACAAAAACTTCATTTGGAGTGGCAATTGCAATAAAAACGGTACCAACTTCGGCGTCACTGTTTCCTTTTGTTGGCCCTGCATTACCAGTTGTAGCAATCGCAAAATCTGTATTAAAAATAGCTTTACAATTTAATGCCATTTCCTTTGCAACGGCAGCACTTACAACAGAAAACGCTTCGATAATTTCCGAATTAACTTTTAATAAATCAACTTTAATTTGATTAGAGTAAGCAACAATTCCACCTTGAAAATAAGCAGAAGCTCCTGACACCGAAGTAATTAATTCTGCAATTTTTCCGCCTGTACAACTCTCTGCTACCGACAAAGTTAATTCTTTTTTAGTCAATTCTCTTCCGACAATCACTTCAATAGTTTCCTCTTCATCATAACCTACAATAATATCACCTATTATAGGTTGCAATTTTTCTACTTCTTTTAAAATAGCATCATTTAAAACCGCTTCATTTTCGCCACGAGCTGTCAATCTTAATCGAACTCTTCCAGGACTTGGCAAATACGCTAATTTTATAAAACTTGGTAAATTATTTTCCCAGTCTTCAATTTGTTCTGCAATTAAACTCTCACCTCGCCCATACGTCATAAGTGTTTTGTGTACAATATAAGGACGTTCGAATTTAGCAACCAAGTACGGAATCAACTCGTTATCTACCAAATATTTCATTTCATACGGCACACCAGGTAAAGAAACAAAAACAGTATTTTCGTGTTCCATTAACATTCCTGGTGCAGTTCCTACTTTATTGAATAATACTTTAGCTTTTGAAGGCACTAAAGCCTGATCTATATTCAATTGTGTGATTGGTTTTTTATAAAAACCCTCAATGATTTCTTTCACATTGGCTAAAACCGCATCATTTTGAACCAAAACATCATCAAAATAATCGCAGAATGTTTTTTTGGTGATATCATCCTTTGTTGGACCTAAGCCTCCGGTAATAACAACCACATCAAAATTATTCTGAACTTTGTCAAAGGTTTGTAAAATATGGTTTTTATCATCAGATATAGAAAGCATCTCATAGGTTGCAATTCCGATTTTATCTAATGCTTTTGATATGTAAGATGAATTGGTATCGACAATTTGCCCAATTAATATTTCATCTCCAATAGTTACGACTGCTGCCTTCATTTTTTAAATTTGTGTAAAAATAATAAAACCACGACTAAAGCGTGGTTAAAATTATATTAAAAGTACGAATTTATAACTTAAAATCTTTTTTGATTTCCTCAGCTGCTTCGTTAATTCTTGTTTTCAAAGATTTAAAAACGTCTTTAATTTCTTTACGTTTCCCTTCTTGTTTGGTCCAATTCATAATCAGCATATTGTCTTCGTACGCAATATCCATTCCTAATAAATCTAAGGTTGGTTTTATCTTGTGCGCAGACGCATAAGCTTGTGTATAATCTTTTAACTCAATTGCGTTTTTCATCGATTGAATTTCCACTGGAACTTCTTCTAAAAACAACGATACAATTTGCAAGGCAAAATCGTTATCATTTTCAGAAATCTCATAAACTTTTGATAAATTATATTGTAATGCCATTATTTTACTTGTATTTTAAACATTTGTTTACCTTCTAAAAAACCTTCTAAAACATCATTTACATTAACTGCCGCAACACCTTTTGGTGTACCTGTAAAAATAATATCGCCTTTTTTTAAAGTGAAAAATTGTGAAACATACGAAACAATTTCGTCAATGTTCCACAGCATCATGGAAGTAGAGCCCTTTTGAACAATTTCTGAGTTTTTTCTTAATTCAAAGTTAAGATTTTCTAAGGAAGTATAATTATTTTTCGGCAAAAAGTCACCAATAATCGCTGAATGGTCAAAAGCCTTCGCTTTTTCCCAAGGCAAACCTTTTTCTTTTAACATAGATTGCAAATCTCTTGCGGTAAAATCGATTCCTAAACCAATTTCATCATAATATTTATGCGCAAACTTCGGACTAATATACTTCCCTACTTTACAAATTTTGACTAAAACTTCCACTTCGTGATGGACATCTTTACTAAATTCTGGAATTACGAAAGGCGTTTTCTTAGGCAAAATTGCGGTATCCGGTTTCATAAAAATAACTGGCTCGTCTGGGCGCTCGTTATTTAACTCTGAAATATGGTCGGCATAATTTCTGCCAATGCAAATAATTTTCATTATACTTTATCTTCTTAAATATTTAGCTTAGAAAAGAATGATTCTTTCAAACCTTATCCTTACTTGGTTCTTTTTACTTTATACTTGGGTCTTCTATTTTGTATTTAATCGTCTTAATTTTAAACCTGTTAACACTTTTTTTGTGTAAAGAGGGAAATCTGCGTTTTGAATCCAACCAAAATAGCCTGGATCTTTATCAAAAACATCATCCACTAAAACATTTTTATACTTTCCAAAACTAAACATTTCTTGACCTTTATCATTCAGAACAATCATTCCTGCGAAATCAACCGATTTTTTTCGAGTTGTAAATTCTGACAAAGCTTTCATATCATTTTGCAAATCTGGATATTTTTCCAATTGTCCTAATAAAATTTCATAGGTTGCCATCGTATCTGCTTCAGCAGAATGTGCATTTTCTAATGTTTTTCCGCAATAAAATTTCAAAGCTGCCGAAAGCGTTCTTTCTTCTTTCTTATGAAAAATAGTTTGCACATCAACAGAAACGCGATTTTTCATATCGAAATCTACTCCAGCACGAAGTAATTCTTCGGCTAACAAAGGAATATCAAACCTATCAGAATTGTATCCAGCTAAATCTGAATCTTTAATCATGTTGTAAATTTGAGACGACAATTCTGCAAAAGTAGGTTCATTAGCTACTTTTTCATTAGTAATACCATGCACTGCAGTGGATTGTGGTGGAATTGGAATTGTAGGATTAACAAGCCAGGTTTTACTTTCTTTATTCCCATTTGGAAATACTTTAAAGATGGCAATCTCAACAATTCTGTCTTTTCCCACATCAATACCAGTAGTTTCTAGATCGAAGAAACAAATTGGTCTTGTAAGTTTTAGTTCCATTTTTACATTTTAGGTTACAAAGATAAAGGATATTAACATTTTCAATAATAAATGTTATAAATATTTTAATAAATTTTGTCCAAAATACGAAAAATACCACTAAAAAAATGCTTAATATTGTAATATAACAAAAAGTACCTCAACGTTTTACATGAAATTAAAAACCACAAATACCTATTCAAAAATTATTATTTTAATATTTATATTAAGTAGTATAAGTCTTGTGTTGTTTGCTGGTTTATTGTTTTATGTTAAAAAACAACAACAAATAGACTACAGAGAAACAAAAAATCAATTTAAAAAAGACGTGTTAGCTATATATAAAATGGAGGTTTTACAAAATGAATCTTATGTAAATGACATTGTATATTGGGATGATTTTACAACATATATTAGCACTAGAAATGAAGAATGGTTTAACAAATCGGTAGCTACTTCTTTAAACACTCTTAATTTTGACAAAGTAATTGTACTTGATAAAGCAGGAAATTTAATTATAGAAAAAAGTAAAAACCCTGCTATTTTGACAGATTTAGAAGTAGCGAATGCAATAAAAAACATCAAATTGCACGATTTATTACGATTTTATAAAAAAACAAGCGTAGGATATGTGGAAGTTATTGGCTCTGGAATTTATAAATCTACTAATGCGAATAAAAAATTTGGTAAACCTTATGCTTATTTCTTTGTAGTTCGAATTTTAAAACCTACTTTTTTTGAAAAACTAAACATCATAACCAACTCAAATTCCAAAGTTACAACTACCAATTATACAGAAAAAGATACGGAAGTTTGTGTTGAAATTGATATGCGAGACGAAAATCAAACCAAATTAGGCAACTTTTTATTCGTTAGAAATTACAACAACAACTTTATTATTTTAAATAACATTATTTATTTCATTACCTTTTTTTCGTTTTTGAATTTACTGATTTACTTCTTGTTTATTAGAAAATGGGTCAATAATCCTTTAAATTTAGTTCGGAAAATATTGGAAGATAACAATTCCAAAGCCATCAATAGTTTAGTCCGTTACAAAGGTGAGTTTGGATATATTGGGAAACTTTTTAAAAATAACAAAGAACATGAAAAGTTATTAAAAAAAGCGAAGCTTAAAGCCGAAGAAAACGACAAACTAAAATCGGTTTTCTTGGCGAATTTATCTCATGAAATTAGAACACCTATGAATGCCATTTTAGGTTTCACTAATTTATTAAAGAACGACCAACTAAACACCGAAGACACTAAGGAATATTTAGAAACCATTGAAAAAAGCGGTAACAATTTGGTGTTAATCATCAACGATTTGATTGAAATGTCGAAAATTGATGCCAAACAAATTACACCTAATTACACTTCTGTAGATTTAAATAAATGTTTAGATGAAATTCATGAAACGCTAAAAATTACCATTCCAGCAGAGAAAAAAATTGCTTTTGTTTTTGAAAAAGACAAATCGTACAATAAAGTTTATGTTACAATTGATGAAACTAAAGTGAAACAAATTTTAGTGAATTTAATTAACAATGCGATAAAATATACAGACAAAGGAGCAATTTCATTTGGTTTTGAAATTCATAAGGAGCAACAAGAAATTCATTTTTATGTAAAAGATACCGGTTACGGAATTAGTCCGGAAGATCAAGTTTTAATATTTGACCGATTTAAAAGAATTGACAACGATTACACCACAAAATCATCAGGTTTAGGCTTAGGTTTATCGATCACAAAAGCTTATTTAGATATGATGCATGGAAAAATTCGTTTGACCTCATCTATAGGAAATGGATCTACATTTTACTTTTCAATACCATTAGAATTAGCTTCGAAAAAACCTAAAAACAAAGTCAAAGAAAAGTTAACAGTTCTTTCGAATTCTATCAACTCACAAAAACGAATTTTAATTGAGGAAGATGATGAAATTAATTACTTACTTTTAACTAAAATGCTTTCACCTTATCAAAATTTAGAACTTATTCGAGCTAAAAACGGGAAAGAAGCCGTAGATATTTTTACCAATGACCAGAAATTTGATTTAATATTACTCGATATAAAAATGCCAATTATGAATGGTTTTGAAGCTTTAGAACTCATTCACAAAATAAAAACATCAATTCCAATTATTGCTCAAACTGCTTTTTCATCTAGTGATGACATCAAAATGATAACAAAATCAGGGTTTACAGATTATATTTTAAAACCTATAAACCGAGAAAAACTTTTTGAATTGATGAATAAGCATTTAAACGAATAATTTCTATTGATTTATTTGACGCGTTTTCATTTTATTAGAAATAAAATAAAAAATAATAATTTCAGCTACGAATAAATTGAATGTCCAACCTAACCAAGCCACAATTCGGTAGACTTCCATTTGTTGTGGATGAAATAAAAATACAATAACATATTTAAACAATCGCAATGAAATAGCGGAAAGCGTTAAAGCGAAACTTCTAATAGCAAATTTCTGATGATTTATCATATCTTTTTTCCATACATAATAAACCGACAAAAATGTAAAGCTCATCCATAAAATAGATAAAATTACAAAAGCAGTTTTAGAGAGAACGCCGCCATTCGCATGATACGACATCACCAAACCACTTGGCCCTGAAAGAAATAAAATAATTATAACATATACCCTACCCGACCAACGATGTAGTTTAATGTATTTTCTTTTTATGGTTTTAGAAAATTGTAAAAATCCTAAAAGCATTAAAAAAATACTCGTGTAAACATGTGTAAAAAATGCTACTTTATAATAATCTAAAGCAATCTCATCTTGTTTGATTCGTAAAAAAGCTACATCTGTATGATAAGGAATATACTGAATCGTAATTAACAACAACAAAAAGGAGAAGTAAAAATAACTTCCCCAAATGATATATTTAGAAATTCTAGCTAACATTATCTTCCGAAATGATCGTAATATTCTTTCGCATTTTCTTCGTATCTCAATAATAATGCAATATTTTTCTTTTCAATATCAGTTAAATCTTTAGTTACATCTGAAAAAACAGGCATATACCAGGAATGATAATCGAAGAAGCTTCGTAGTGATTTGTCTCTAAAAGCAAAACCGTGACGGGCAAATATTAAGTTTCTTAAAATAAAAACATCGCCTTTAGATAAATTTTCAACCAATTCTTTCTTTAATATTTCTGTAGAAGGATTTATACTAAAAATAGTATCTGTTGTAGTGAAATATTGTTCATCATCATAAGATTCTTTTATTGGATTTCCTAGACTATCTTCTGAATCATATTCCACTTTTTTTATGGCAGACTTATGAAAATCTACAAATCGGTCTTCCATTTTATGATTTGGATTATATTCAAATATTTTTTTAGCTAATTTTAATTTTCTTTTAGAAACTTTATTATCCGCTTTTTTTAATGCATCCCAAGAACCTGTTAGTAAAGAATCTTTCTTTCTGATTGACAGTACAAACTCACCATCAGTCTTCTGATTTCCTGGTTCTTTAACATTAATTATAAATACTTTTGGGTTTTCAACAACTTGACCTTTAAATTTCTGAATATTTCCACTCACAATAGAATGACCCGTAATTTCTGAACCTTTAATTTTATCGATAGAAAAAGTTATTTTTTTAAAATAGTCATAATCTACATTACCAATTTCTTCATCAATATATTCCTCTTCATTTCCATTTTCATCATAGGCTGTGTCATCAATGAATTCGCCCACCCAATAACCCAGCAAATCTGCTTTAGCTGTGATGGTCATATTCGTATTGATTTCAGGCTCATCAAACTTGATGTTTTCAGCAACTAAAAAATCGTTATTTGTTTCTGTCTTAATCGCATCTTTACAGCTGAAAAAAGCGAAAACACTTGTAAAAAGAAGTATTTTTTTCATAATTCCCTTATAATTAAAAAATTGGTTGAAAAAATAGTATCAAACACCATACCAATATCATTAACTAAAATTAACATAATTTATTGGATAAAAAAAATGCCTGATAATTTCTTACCAGGCATTTTCAAATATATTTATTTTCGATTAAAAATCTCTATTAATATCCCAAGCTTCTAAATAATCCGCTACACGTTTTACGAAACTTCCACCTAAAGCACCATCTACAACTCTGTGATCATAAGAGTGAGATAAGAACATTTTCTGACGGATTCCGATGAAGTCACCTTCTGGAGTTTCAATAACCGCTGGCACTTTTCTAATAGCACCTAAAGCTAAGATTCCAACTTGTGGTTGATTGATAATTGGCGTTCCAAAAACCGAACCAAATGTACCAACGTTAGTAACTGTATAAGTTCCTCCTTGTGTATCGTCTGGTTTTAATTTTCCAGCTTTAGCACGGCTTCCTAAATCATTAACCGCTTTTGCCATTCCTACTAAGTTTAATTGATCTGCATTTTTAATAACAGGTACGATTAAGTTTCCGTTTGGTAACGCAGCAGCCATTCCTAAGTTGATGTTTTTACGCTTGATAATGTAATCCCCATCCACAGAAATATTCATACCTGGGAAATCTTTTAAAGCTTTGGCAACCGCTTCCATCATAATTGGTGTGAACGTTAATTTTTCACCTTCACGTTTTTCGAAAGCTGATTTTACTTTATCTCTCCATTTTACGATGTTCGTTACATCTACTTCAATAAAAGATTGTACGTGAGCAGAAGTTTGTACCGAAGCCACCATATAACCAGAAATAAGCTTACGCATTCTGTCCATTTCTACAATCTCATCACCACCATTTACAGATGGAGCTACTTTTTCGGTTGTAACAGGAGTTTGTGCTACTGGCGCAACAACTGCT
>MGWJ01000039.1:9784-10671 GCA_001800945.1 Flavobacteria bacterium RIFCSPLOWO2_12_FULL_31_7 | reverse complement strand
AACGACAAGATAAAGGAGACTCTGTTTATAATTTAAGAAACTGTGCTTATATGGAGGATTTCTCTAAGCAGAAAATTATTTGGATTGAATTAGCTGATAAGGGGCGTTTTGCAATTGATATTTCAGACAAGTATTTAACATTGAATGGAACATTCATTATGACAGGTAATGATTTAGAATTTATATGCGCTGTTTTGAACAATCCAATCACAAGTTGGCATTTCAATACTTTTTGTATAAGTTCAGGTGTTGGTACTAATCAATGGAGAGAATTATATGTTAGAAATCTATTGATACCTAATATACCAATCGAAAGTCAAATAAATATCGTAAGGTTAATAAAAGACATAAATGATTTAGAAATAAAGAAAAAAGATTACAAAAATGAAATTGATCGAGTCAATATGTTAATTTATAATTTATTTGAATTAAATAATGAAGAAATAAGCTTTATCCAACTTCAATAAATTTAATAATTATTTCCTGTTTCTCATATTTAATGTATCTCGTTGAGAAACATAATTTCATCTTCATCTAAATCATAAAGTTTGTAAACGAGATTATCAATGTCTTCTTCTAATTGATAGGGGTTTTTATTTTGTTTAATTGCATTTAATACAGCATCAGTCAATGTGATGAATTCTGACTGTAAATTTTCCGTTAATTGGGGAACAGGCAGCTTTTCAATAAACATAGGCTTATACTCAAAATATCCACCATTGCGTGTAACTCCAAGGCTTCTTATATAGAAATCGGCTATTTTTGAGTTCAGTGTTGCCAGCAAATATTTATTTGCCGGAACAATTATTGGACTAGGTGCGTTAATGAAGGTACCCGGCTCAGCAATTGCGTATGAGGCTCTTAAATTTAGATTTCCCAACACAATT
>MGWJ01000039.1:0-9737 GCA_001800945.1 Flavobacteria bacterium RIFCSPLOWO2_12_FULL_31_7 | reverse complement strand
CCATTTATTATTACTTTTTTTCCTTGAACCAACATCACCAGTTTGTTTTAATCTGTCAAAACCAAAACTCAAAAGATGTTGTTTTACAGCAGAATACATTTCAATATCAATTTTTAAACTTGGGAAAGTTGTAATTATATATAAATCTGCAAACTCGTACGAATATTTCTTAATATCTCTACCTCTCAAAATAGGTCATTTAATTATAACTATTTTTACAAACAAAATGATATACGGATACATTAGAGTAAGCACTGACAAACAAACAGTAGAAAATCAAAGATTTGAAATAAATCAATTTGCAATAAAAAATAATTTAGTTATAGAAAAATGGATTGAAGAAACAATATCAGGAACAAAAGAGGTAGATAAGAGAACTTTAGGTAAACTTTTAAAAAAAACGAAAAAAGATGATATTTTAATTTGTTCTGAACTATCAAGACTTGGACGTTCTCTTTTTATGATAATGGAAGTTTTAAATTTTTGCATGAAAAAAGAAGTTCAAATTTGGACGATAAAAGATAATTACAGATTGGGTGAAGATATTCAATCTAAAGTTTTAGCATTTGCTTTTGGTCTTTCGGCTGAAATTGAAAGAAATTTAATTTCACAAAGAACAAAAGAAGCTTTAGCTAGAAAAAAAGCTGAAGGAGTTATTTTAGGAAGACCTGTTGGTAAAAAATCTTCAAAAGTAAAATTGTCTGGTAAAGAGTTACAAGTAAAAAAACTACTTGACAAAAATGTATCTTATAGTGCAATTGGAAGAATTTTAGGAGTAAACAGAATAACAGTTACAAAATTTGCTAAAGAAAGAATAACTTTAAGTTAGATTTTAGAACAAGTTCCTTATTTTAGCTTCTTTTTAGTTTACGAAGCAAATACTCCGTAGCTTCTGCATCAGAAATTAAAACTTTCTTTTTAGTAGAGGTTTTAGGTTTAGTTATTAAAGCAGATTGCACACCAAGCATAGTATACAAGCGAGCTACTTCCGCTTCTGGAAGTGCTTGTATTACATGGTATGCAGTTTCTGCTTTCATATTTAATGTCTTCTAAATTTAAATTTTGGTTTGTTTTTTATTTCATTTCCTTTAGTTTCCCCCAAATTATCTTTTGGTTTTCTATTATCGTGTTCCCTGTGTTTTTCAGTTGCACTGATAATTCCGCTTGTTTCTTTTCTAATTTCTCTATTTCCAGTATCAATCGTTGAAATAGGATTATTGTCTCGCTTTTGTTCATGATTTAATTTTGTTTTTAAGTTATTCCAGGATAAATTTTTATGTATTTTACTGCCTTTGTAGGTAGTGTTTTTATATTCAAATGAAATCCCAGAAATAGTTCCATTTGAACTTGTGTTTAATTTTGTATTAATGTTTTTCTTTTCCAGTTTTTCAACAAACTCGTTTAACTTTAGATTTTGTTTCAAAATTTCTGTTATTATGTTTAGGAGTTTTAATCTATCTGGAACTTCGCCTGTACGAATACATTTCTCAATTTCCCCTTTTGTTAAAACATTGGATTCCTCTTTTTGTACCAGTTCAGTCAGCTTGTACTTTTTTTCAAGATGTCTAATAAGTGTTTCACTTCGTTTATAATCTTGACTATCTGAAACCACATCTCCAGAAAATTTGACCCTGTTAGCAACAATATGAATGTGTGAATGATCTTGGTCTGTATGTTTGTAAACAATGTATTGGTTATCGTCAAATCCCATTCCTTTCAAATAATCTCTTGCTAAGTTTCCAAATTCATCATCTGTAAGTTTATCCGAGTAGGGTAGATTTAAAGAAGTATGATAAACCACTTTGGATAAGTTTGGTCGAAGTTGACGAACTATATTGAATTCTTTCGTTTGTTGAACTACAGAACCAGGTGAAATATTCGAATCAATAATGCAACCTTGTTCTTTGTCAACTTTTTTCTGATTATATGCAAGTAGTCTGTAAAAGTCTTTTCCTTTAATTTGTTTTGCTATCATTTAAAAGTTGTTTTTTAATTTGATTTAGCGATTCACTTAAATTGTACAAATCATCTTTTAATCCATTAAGGTTTGAGTTGTTTTGATTCGCCCTTTTAGTTAATTGATTGATGTTGTTTCCAACTCGACTTAACTCAATTAATAGCTCTCTGTTTATTCCAGACATAATATGTTTTGGAAGTTGTTTTTTTAGAGTTTTTATTCTAATATATTCAACAACATTAACACCATATAATTTTGAAAATTCTTCCAAAATAATTTGCTCTTCAAGTGTCACACGAATATTTATTTGTAACAGTTTTAAGTTTTTGAATGATTTTTTTGGTCTTGCCATTTTCTAATTAAATTTATTAATTCCCACACTTGAATTTTAACTACATGACAAATTTATTATAGTAAAAGATAGCAAATACAGTTTACCGTACAGGAGTTTTATGTACGGTAAAATTTGATTTATGTTACATTAAAAAATAAACATCAATTTTAAAAAGAGTTATAAAAACAAGAATTATATAAATTTTAAATTCTTCATTTTAACGGATTAAATAAAAACTTTGGCTTAGCCATCATATTGAATTTAAAGCGGGGTGTGGGGTGCAACCCTGCCAAGCCATTCGACTGTAGGGAGAGTTTTTGCTAACAAAAACATGGCTTGCTTCGTGACTAACCGATTAGTTAGGCAAAGTAGAGCAGTGGGGTTTATTTGGTTTTTTAAGTATAGTGTTTTTTTAAAAAAAAAAGGGAAAAGTAATGCTTGAAGGAAATAGTAAATTGGAATTATCTTTAGTTTATTAGATTTCCATTTAAAATAATTCATAAAAAAAACGCCTAATTAAATTTGAGTTTAAACAAATTTAATTAGGCAAAATGACTACAAATAGGTTTGTTATCCTTTAGAAAAAAGCAAAACAAATTACTTGTCAGTTAGGTCATGATATAGTTTAATAAATGGTTCAATTGCTTCTGTTTTTTCAAAATAAGAGTCTGGTAAAAGGCATAGCAATTCTAATGATTTTATATAATGATACATCTGATGATTTTTGTCTTCATAATACTCACGTGGTTTTTTGGGATGAGCTTCTTGTGGTGTTTTGAAGGCTGTTTTATCTCTGTTTTCAACGATAAATCTACTATTTGCTTTATTCTCGTAAAATTCAAAAATCATATCCTTTGGGTATACAATATCTTTAAAAAAATATTCTTGTAAAATAACTATTAGAGCTCGTCTTCTTGATAAAGATTCTTTTATAACTATTTTAAATCCCTTCATTAAATAACTAGATTCTTTTAAATCTTTATGAAAAGATTTTAATTCTTCATTATCATATGTTTTGTCATTTCTTGTGATTTTACGAATTTTTTTTCCTTGTATATTTATTGCTTGTATTACTTCTAATAAATTACTCATAAACAACTAATAGTTTTATATTCATCGACCTCTGCCTCTGCCTTTCCCTTTCCCTTTATCTATATCTATTGACCATTTCAAATTTAAACTTTTACTTAAAGTTTTTTTATATGTATCAATTTTTAAACTCAATTCCAAAGCATTTTCTCTAACTATATAGCTGGTTAAAGTATAACTATATCGTAAGACGGTATTTTTTATTATTCTTTCTTGTAATGTAATAACAAGTAGTAACGATTCGTTTGTTTCTAAATTCTCATCTGATTCTAGAATTTTTTCTCCGATTTTTTTTAAATAATCATTTTCTTTTTCCAAAGCTCTTTTAATGCTCAAAGAGTTTCTTTCAAGTGTAGTTGAATCAATAATTATTTTAGAAAACTCTTGAATAAAAAATTTTCCAAATTCCCAATTTCTGATAATCATAAAATCCAATAAAGCCATTTCTACGAAATTGATAATTTCTGTATTTTTAAGTATTTTATCAAAATGAAAAGTAGTTTTTTCTATATGATTTAACCATCCTTTGTAGTAGTTATCTAGATTTTCAATCATATGTCTTCCAAAATCTCTAGTTATGTTAAAAACTAGATTTCTTTCATTTAATATTGTGATTATCTCGGGTACTTTACTGTCGTCAAAATTAGGGTAATGGAATTTAAAACAGAAAAACAGAGAAATAATAGATTTAATTTCATCGCTAGTAAGTTGTATGGGATTTTCTGTGATAATTCCGTTACTGAAATATTTTGCTCTGGTAACAGAGTAGGGAATATGTGTGTGCTTTTGAAATTCTAGTGTTTTTAATACCATTTAAATCGTTATTTTTTCGACACTATATGCATCTATGGTTCTTAAAATACCATCAATTGTATAATCATCAATCATACTTAAGTCCACATCATCTGAAAAACTTGAAATAGTACAGGTGAAAAATTTAATTAAATCTTCCTGAAGTTCTGATTCAATTGGGTTATAAATTTTACCAGCTAGAAATCTTCCAAATTCTATATCAATTAATTCCTCATTTAATTCAGATTCATCATTATCGATAAAATCATCATAATATTTAAAGTAATTTTTATTCAAAACAAGATAATGTAAAGAATTTAAATCGCTCTCATCTAGATTCTTTATAAAGTCATATATGAAGTCATTTACTTCCGTAAATGTATCTGGAAAAATTTCACCTTGATAAAAGCTAAGAGTTTCTAGTACAGGACTAATATCTTCTTCATTATAATTATGTTCTTCATCTGAACAATTGGGAAAAGTAAACTTTAATAAAAAGTCTTTAAGTAGCACCTTTTGTGCATATCTACAAGCAATTGTGTTGAGTTGCTTTGTTACTTTTAATTGCTCGTCAATTGTAATCATATTAAAAATTTTAGAGAAACCTCTAATTTAATTTGTTTAAATTAATTAAACAAATTAAAATCATAATATTTTTATATACTGACTTACGCTAATCATATAAAATATACTGATAATCAATTATTATCACTTATTATAAAATCCTTATATTAAATTTGTATTTGTCTAATATGTTTTTTAGTTTTGCCTAAAAATTATATTAGAATAATGAAAATATTTTATAAGCAAATAATAATTTTCTCGTTTTTGGCTATTATGCTAATCTCATGCGAGACAAGTTATGTAGATATTCCAGCAGATGATGAAATTTTAGATGGACCAGTTGATGGTTTATCAAATGAAGAATTAGCACGATTTTTAAAAGGAGATGAAGGCTTCGCTGAAGTTTTTACTAGCAATACTGGTTTAGGTTCTATTTTTGTAGCATCAAGCTGTATCAGTTGCCATGCAGGTGATGGAAAAGGGCATCCTTTTACTACTTTAATTCGTTTTGGACAAATTGACGAAACAGGTAATATGTTTTTAAACCAAGGAGGACCACAATTACAAAATAGAGCAATGCCAGGATATACTCCAGAACAAATTCCTTTTGGAGCAACATTTGCAAAATTTACACCACCAGCCAATACTGGTTTAGGATTTTTACAATACTTAACTGATGCTGACATTTTAGCAATGGCTGACCCAGATGATTTAAATGGTGATGGAATTTCGGGTGTTCCAAATTGGGTCGTACTTCCTAACTATATTGACCCACAAAGTGCAGCTACACAAGGAGGAAAATACATTGGGCGTTTTGGTAAAAAGGCTGCTGCTTTCAATTTATTACATCAAACTGTAAATGCATATAATCAAGATATGGGAATCACATCTTTATATTTTCCTATTGATGTTTATACTGGAGAAGAAATTGACCCTGAAATTTCTACTAGTAAAGTTAACGATGTTGTCTTTTATTTAAAGACCTTAAAAGCACCAGTTCAACGAAGCCAAAATGATGCAGAAGTAATTCGTGGAAAAAATTTATTTAACCAAGTAAATTGTGTAGGTTGTCATAAATCGGACTTAACTACAGGATATTCACCGATTACTGCTTTAGCATTTAAAAGCTTTTCACCTTATACCGATTTATTATTACACAATATGGGAAGCGGTTTAGATGATGGATATACAGAAGGAATTGCTAAAACATATGAATGGAAAACTCCAGCATTATGGGGATTAGGACTTTCAGAAAACTCACAAGGTGGTCAATATTTTTTAATGCATGATGGTCGAGCACATAGTATAGAAGAAGCCATTTCAATGCATGGTGGTGAGGCAACAAATAGTAGAACCGCATTTAGTAATCTTTCTCAGGCTGATAAAAATGCAGTGCTGAAATTTTTAAAATCTTTATAGGATGAACAGAAAAGACTTTCTAAAAACATGTGGTTTTGGTTGTTTAGCAACTATTACGGGTATTTCTTTATTGCAAAGTTGTTCCACATCACAAGTATTATCAAAAGAAATTAAAGGTTCTGATATTTTAGTACCTATTACCGATTTTGAAATTATTTCAAATGGTAAAACAGAATACAAGAAATATGTAATCATTCAAAATGAAATATTACAATTTCCAATTTGTGTTTACAGATTTAATGAAGCGGAATATAAAGCACTTTTGATGAAATGTACACACCAAGGTGCAGAATTACAAGTGTATGGAGATAAATTACAATGTGCTGCTCATGGCAGTGAATTTAGTAACATTGGAACAGTAGAAAGCGGACCTGCAAATACTGATTTAAGAAATTTTCCCATAACTATTGAAAACAATATTTTAAAAATATCCTTAAAATGAAATTAAGATTAACCTTTATACTTTTTTTATTTATATCAAATTTGTTTGCCCAAATTGATCCTTCACTACTAAAAAGAATACCAAAAGACACTGTAAAGCAATTATTAAATATGGATGCGATGTATAACCGTCCATCATTAAATATAAACAAAACACCTATCGCAATTGGTGGTTATCTTGAAACAAATTGGCAAAAACTAACTACTGATGGAATTTCTGAAGGGCATCAATTTCAGGCGAGGAGATTGTCTGTTTTTATGTCATCAGCAATTAGTAAACGTATAAAATTTTTAAGTGAAATTGAATATGAAGAAGGTGGTAAAGAAATTGCTATTGAATTTGCTTCTGTTGATGTAGAATTTCATCCTTTAGTAAATTTTAGAGCTGGAATTATCATCAATCCAATTGGAGCATTTAACCAAAATCACGATGGTCCGAAATGGGAATTTACCGACCGACCGATTTCTGCTACGCAAATGTTGCCAGGAACTTTTAGTAATTCTGGTGCAGGATTATTTGGAAAAAAATATTCTGGAAATTGGATGTTTGGTTATGAAGCTTATTTTTCAGGAAGTTTTGATAATTCTATAATTGATAATACTGAAGGAAAAACATTTTTGCCTTCTGCTAAAGAAAACCCAGAACGATTTGAAGAAATAAATAGTGGCGAACCCCTTTTTACTGGTAAAATTGCGATTAGAAATAGTAAAATTGGAGAAATTGGACTTTCTCATATGGGCGGAATTTATAATAAATTTAATGATGACGGAATTACTATTGATGTTCCAAGACGTGTTAATGTTTATGCAATAGATTTCAACACAACGCTTCCAAAAATCAAAACATTTATTACTGGTGAATGGGCTTGGATTAACGTAGAAGTTCCTGAAACCTACACGCAACAATTTGGAAACAAACAACACGGTGGTTTTTTAGATATTGTTCAGCCAGTTTTAAAACGAAAAATGTTAGATTGGGAAAATGCGAGTTTAAATATTGCTTGTAGATTAGAATATGTGGATTGGAATGTTGGAAGATTTAAGGAGACAAATGGTAATATTGGTGAGCACCTTTGGAGTATTATGCCAGCCATTAGTTTCAGACCAACAAGTCAGACCGTAATTCGATTAAATTATAGATTACAAAAGCAAACAGATATTTTTGGAAATCCACCATCAATTACAGATGGATATAACTTAGGTATTTCTACTTATTTTTAAAATTAAAAACAAAAATTGTAATTATTTTTATTTTTTGTAAAAAAATACTACTTTTACAACAATGAAAATACTAAACATCATATTATCAGTATATATTATTATGCTTACTGCCTATCCTTGTGCAGATAAGCATAATGATGTTTTAGTTAAATCTTCACAATCACAAACTAGCTCACAACACAACCATTCTCACGACGAAGAAACCGATTTATGTTCTCCTTTTTGTGTTTGCAATTGTTGTAGTCAACAAACATTAACGTTTTTAGAAATTCAATCCTTTCAATTTTTAGTGCAATTTCAAGAAATAAAATCTTCTATTTCTTTTTATAAGTCAACTTCTTTTTCAAATTTTTTCGGAAGTATTTGGCAACCTCCACAGTTAGTGTAATGAAGCCCGAGTAATTTCGGGTTAACATGTTGTGTCTTTTAAGCAACTTAAAAAAAGAAAACAGTTCTCTGTTTATTAATTCATTATACCATAAAAATGTTAGATAAAATCATTCATTTTAGTATCAATAATAAATTTATTATTGGGCTTTTCACACTCGTATTAGTTATCGTTTGTAGTTATTCACTTTATACTTTACCAATTGATGCATTACCAGACATTACAAACAATCAAGTACAAATTATTACAAGTTCGCCTACTTTGGCAACACAAGAAGTAGAGCAATTTATTACCTATCCAATAGAGCAATCGGTTAAATCAATTCCTGATATTGTTGAACTTCGTTCAATAAGTCGTTTTGGATTAAGTGTGGTAACTGTTGTATTTAAAGAAGAAGTAGATATTTATTGGGCAAGAGCACAAATTTCAGAACGAATAAAAGAAGCCGAAAACACCATACCAAAAGGCGTTGGAACTCCTGAAATGTCGCCAGTTAGTACAGGTTTAGGCGAAATATACCAATATGTAGTATTTCCCAAAAAAGGGTACGAAGAAAAATACAACGCTACTGATTTAAGAACCATTCAAGATTGGATAATAAAGCCCCAATTAATCGGTACAAAAGGTGTAGCTGAAGTAAATACTTTAGGTGGAAACCTAAAACAATATGAAATAGCTGTTGTTCCAGACAAGCTAAGAAGTATGAATACAACCATCACTGAAATATTTGAAGCATTAGAAAATAATAATGAAAATACAGGTGGTGCATACATAGATAAAAAACCTTATGCTTATTTTATTAGAGGTGTCGGAATGGTCAGTAGCATCGACGATATAAATAAAATAGTGGTTAAAAATCAAAACGGAATTCCTATTCTTATTCGTGATGTTGCAAAGGTTCAAATAGGTAGCAGTATTCGTTATGGAGCTGTAACTAAAGATGGAAAAGGCGAAGAAGTATCGGGAATGGTAATGATGCTTAAAGGTGAAAATAGTGGCGAAGTTGTTAAGGTAGTGAAAGAGAAAATGGAACAAATCAAGAAATCACTTCCTGAAGGTGTAGAAATTGAAGCGTTTATGGACAGAACTGTTTTAGTAAACAAAGCTATTAGTACGGTTCAAACCAATCTTATTGAAGGTGCTTTAATCGTGATTTTTATTTTGGTATTACTTCTTGGAAATTGGAGAGCAGGTTTAGTAGTAGCTTCTGTTATTCCATTAGCCTTATTATTTGCCATTTCAATGATGAAACTTTTCGGAGTTAGTGGCAATCTAATGAGTTTAGGAGCAATCGATTTTGGATTAATTGTAGATGGGGCTGTTATTATTGTAGAAGCCATAATACATCGACTCCAAGTCAGCAATAAAGGCAAACTAACAACTAAGCAAATGAATGATGAAGTTTATCAAGCATCTTCAAAAATTAGAAGTAGTGCTGCTTTTGGTGAAATAATAATCTTAATAGTTTATCTGCCAATTTTAGCTTTAGTTGGTATCGAAGGTAAAATGTTTGGACCAATGGCACAAACAGT